>MHBG01000061.1 GCA_001804785.1 Lentisphaerae bacterium GWF2_45_14 | reverse complement strand
GATAAATCCGCCGACATTTCCCACCTGCTAATCCCGAAAACGACAGAAGAAGGCAAATCTGCCGCTTAAACGTTGCCCAAAACACTTATTTTGAACTCAAAAATCCCACTGACGCATTACGAAACAGAGCCCTGTAGGGATTGTTATTGGGGAGCCGAGAGTTCATATATTAACGTTTCTATAGCACTTACATTTTCTTCGGTAAAGGAAGAAATCCCTTTGCCGACTATGCGACCGGAGAAAGCTTCCTTTACGTCTTGTTTGCATGGAAGAGTAATTGTCTTGTTGCCGGAGGTCGATGTATGGAGCATTATATAGCTTTTGTTCGCGGTAAGTATATCCCCGCTTTGGGAATAGGCATGCACTCCGGCATAATTGCACAGTCCGGTCAAAAGTTCAGCCGTCAGCGGCATAAGGGAGTATACCGATTTCCATTCTTTGAATTCTTTTATTACAAATATCGGTTTGCCATCGGCGGTACCAAGCGTTTTTGCGTTATTGTCTTCAGCGTAGAATAACGGTCCGAAAGTACAGGGATTGGACTTCTTCGCGAATTTTGTTATGGGGTGGGCTTTGTCTGTTATCTCCAGTGAGATAGTTTTTTCTACCCTTTCTTCTTTGAGCTTTATTCCCGTCAGTTGGTACATCGTTTCTGTCCCGAGTCCACTCGGCGATACAAAACCGGGAGCAAAACACCAAACCGCGACGGAGTTATTTTTTCTTACTTTTTGCGCTATCGCTTCTCTTGTAGCGTCATCTGTATAGTACGCATTCAGAAATACATACAATTTATAATCCGGCATAGCTGAGTTTTTAATGTCTTCAAGCAGATAGAAGTCATATGGGGCGCCGCATCTTGTCGCTTCTTCATAGGCATGCCATGTCTGTAGGTCAAGGAAGTTGTTTTTGGGAGAAGCGATATATAGCAGGCTTTTTTCATCGAATATAATTGCAATTTGGGCGACTGATGAATTGTCTTTCGAGAGGGAGTTTTGAGATATTTCATTTGCTTTTGCAATTGTTTCCATCATTTCATCCTGATGGAAGGCGGCATTTCCGGCTATCGCAAAAAACCAAAGTCCTGAGCCTCTTGTTATGGAATAACCAAAGCCCCTTTTTATGACAGCTGAAGATTCCTTGCGATTTGCAGTACTGCCAAATTCCTTTTTGGGGAATACATGTGTCCGCAAGTCTTCCTCTTCCCATATGAGTTTTTTGTGCAGGGAGGCGCTTCCATTATAGGGATTGATACTGAGTCCGGGCTGGCCTCCTCTTCTGCTTACATAGTCATTCGGGGTTGCGAGGATGTCTATGTAAGGAGAGTTAAATACCTTTGATGTATACGTCATGCCTGACTTGTGATTTGTCTGTCCCTTGCCTGTAAACAATATAGGATAGCCGGTATAGACTATTACAAACTTTTTGAAGCTTGAAGCTTCTTTTACTTTTTTGCATATCCTCTCCATTGTTTCAAAAGTTTTATCAGTGATATAGCGCCTGAAGTCAATTACGGCTGCGGCTTTTTGGGGTTCTCTGAATGAATAGACTTCGGATTCCAAACGTGACTCAGGAGACGGTACCTCCAACTTTTCAAAAGAAACCTCCTTATCAAGCCAGGCCTTTTTCAAAAGGACATCATCATTATTATATTTATTTCTCAGCCATTCCTTGAAGTTTTCGAGGGTTGTCTTTGAATATCCGCTTATACCTCCCGTAAAGGCGGCGGGCCAGTAAAACTCACCCGCGTCTCCGGCGGTTATAAGATAGCCATATATCCGGTTGGAATAACTGGCATCCAAAGAATGCGCAACAATATCGTGAATGTATTTATCCAATACGTCCATCCATTTTTTTGAATAGAGCAGCGACATCTTCCACCTGATTTTCTTTTTGGATGTCGCACTTGATAAATATTCTTCAAATTCTTCAGGGTATCTATCTTGAAACCATTTGGGAGGATAGGCGGGTATCTGGAAAATCATTTTTATCTCGGGATTTGCTTTCGCAAATCGTTCCAAAACGGAATCAAGCCTTGAAAAATCATATTCTCCTTCTCCTTTCCAGGCAGAATTTGGACTTACGACGAAATTGCTTCCCAGCCCGACGGGTTCGATATTTATTCCGGCGGCAGCGAAATCTCTGATATATTCAAAGGACTGATCCACCGCTTGTTCGTTTAACCACCCATGACTGGAATATCCGGCAACAGGAAAGGTTGTCTTACCATCCAAAGACAAGGCTATTCTTCCATTTACTTCCACGATTTTACCTGTGGACTTATTTTTATTCTTATCCAATAATCCGGGAAGAATATTTCTTTCATAATCAGCAGTTATGCGGAGTTTGCTTTTTAAGTCATAATCAAGGTCTTTCAGCGCTTCTGTATAGTAATTTCTGGTAGAGGGAAGGTTGATGTTTTTTTCAGGATAAGAGTCTTTTTCAGTTTCATAAACAGTCTTTACTTCTTCGTCATCAATCGCTTTGGAATAAAGTCTTATGTCGTTTATTAGCATGTTTGAACTGTGATAATTGTCTTCTTCACCTTTTATTCTTTCAGCGCCTATGCGGATAGGTGTGTTGCTAGTTTTTATTGATCTATGGTTCTGATTTATTTTTTCGAGTAGAGGCAAGCCATTTCTGTATATCTTTACTTTTCCTTTAGAAAACGTTAGGGCTATATGTGTCCATTTTTGCATCGGAATTTTTAGATTATCAGAAAATACTTTTGCGTCCTCATATCTGAAGGAGTTTCCATAATCTGACCCGACTACGCTCACTTGGGCCAAGTTGTTGCTTTTATCCGCATAAATGAAGGACGGAAATTCTCCCAGTGCAAGGAAATCTAACTCCAGTTTGTCCCATAAAATACCTTTGGAAATCAAAGGATAACGGCTTTGACTGTAGATGGTGGGCAGGGGTAACAACCATACAGAGATACTGAACCCTTCTGAAATATCAGGCAGTTTTTCACAGGGTATATATATTTGTGCCCCATAGTCTGTGCGAAGTCTGCCTTTGTATGTTTCCATTGGGGCATCCTTTGAAATACATTCGTAATCTCCAGTGAGGTCTTTTATTTCTTTTTTACCTTGAGAGTCTTTAAAATTGAAATGAAAAACAGGATCGGTCGCAAAAAGGCCTATTTGCAGTGTTCCAATTGTAAGAAGAAGGGAAATCTTCTTTATAATATTGTTACCCATTTTTACTCCTTTTAAATAGGTTATTTGGATATGCCGGTATCTCCCAAAAGAAGATTTTCCTGCAAATAATATTTTATGAATAGAGGTCCAAGATTGGGTGCACTTTCTCCTGCCGCATGCCCATCAACGAAATAAAGGTTTACTTTATTCGTGTGCCTGACGTGCAGAGCCACAGACGCCTGCTGTACCGAAAACCAGTAGCATTGACTGATAGGCGAGTCAGCTGTATTTGCTGTATCCCCCAGTATCGATGCTTGAGACGGAGAAAGGTTCACACTCCACGGAGGAGTGTAAAGAGCTGCTGTTTTGAAATAAACAGGACTTCTATAAATATTTATATACTCATTTGCTCCTATGCTTCTGAGTCCGTACGTCCTGTACCATTTACTGTAGGTCCCGTTAGGGGAAAATGATGGACATACGAGAATGGAGGGCTCCCCGACGGTCTGTGGCTTACAGTAGCCTAGTTCCGTAATTAAAGTGGTCCAGCCTTTTACCGGTCCAAGGTCGATGTAAATTGGTAGGAATCCATTATTGTCCTGGGAGTATGAATTCAGATATAGCCCTGTCTGACGCAGATTGCCAAGGCATTTTATGCCTTTTGCTGACTCTCTTGCCTTCTTCAAGGCAGGAAGCAGCATACCCGCAAGTATTGCTATAATGGCAATTACAATGAGCAGTTCAATGAGTGTAAAAAAGGCTTTCTGCTTGAGTATTTTCATATTGCACCTCTATAATTTAGGAACAGGGCCGCTGGACTCACGGACAATAAGGGTCACTCCAACATTGTCTGTTTTTTCTGATGGAATACTGCCCAATTTAAGCCTGTCAATTATTTTTAACACCAATTTCTCTCCTATCATGGAATAGTTCTCAGCGACTGTCGTAAGCGCCGGATGACAAAATTTCCCGGCTTCGAGGTTGGCATATCCGACAATTGAAACATCGTCGGGTACACGAAAACCATTGCCCTGCAGAATTGTAAGTGCCTCAATGGCCAGCCAATCACTTGTACAGAAAAATGCGGTAGGTCTTTCCTTTAATTCCATTATCCGTTGAATAAATTCTTTTATTTTCTCGCGTTCCGTCTTGGTGTGAAAAAAACTATCAGTAACTTGAATTTCCTTTTCCGACAGATAGTCCAGAAATCCTTTTTTTCTTTTAACGGAATAAGGCATCAACGGATTATTCCCAATATACGCTATTTTTCTGTGCCCAAGCGAAACAAGATACTCAGCAACCGCTCGTCCTCCCTCATAGTCATCGGAATAAACCTGAATGCAGCCTTCTGGAACTTTCCCGTTGAACAACGTTGCTACGGGAATCTTTTTTTCAAAAAGCCTGTCTGAGATTTTTCTGAGTTCATTCATCCCCATACTGTATATGACAAGCCCGGAAAGGCGCTGCTTCACTGCAAGCGCAATTATATTCTCCTCCGTTGTCATCTCATCATAATACAATACTTTGACCATATACCCCTTCGGCGCGGCGTGTTTCATAATGGATGTCATCACCGATGCCACAAACTCAAAATGAGGACTGGCCGCAAGAAAGCCTATTACTTTAGCACGTCCAGTTGACATGGCTCTCGCAAAGTCATCAATGGTGTAACCTAATTTCAGCGCTGTTTCCTTAATCCGGCATGCCGTCCCCTGGCTAATATGCTTTTCCTTTTCAAGCCCGTTCAAAACATAAGATACTGTTACTTTTGTAACTCCTGTCTTATCAGCAATGTCCTGAAGGGTTATCATTAATGACCTTATCTTTAGTTAACCGGTTAATTAGATTATAGCCGGTTTCTGGAAAAATGTCAACAACTCAAATAGTTTTTCCTGATATTTTCATGAACTGAAAATTGAAAAAGTAAACGCACCCCCCTCCAGGAATCCAAGTGCATTTAGTCTGACAAAAGGGGCGGGGTGCAATAAGTCTGACAAACCACAGCTTTGCCGAATCGCAAGAGTTATGCATAGGGCGCGCTCCGATGAGAATGGGTCCCCCTAACTCGTCGGAGTCGGAGCGCGAACTGTGTGTAACTCGGTTGCATTCCACAAAAGGTATGATACGTTGCCGGTAAACAATTTGAGGGGAAATATTGGGTGTGCGTTTAGTGTGTCCGAAAAACCGACTGAGCGTAACGCCCGGAGGGCATATTGTCGTTTTTGTCAGAGTAAATGCACAAATAACAGGCATTCCTATCTTTTGAGAAGAAAAATATCACCATATTTTAGGCGTTTGTCAAACTAAACGCACTACTTTTCCTAGGTGATGTGCGTTTAATCCTACAAATGTGCGTTTACTTTTTCAATTGACCTGATTTTAAATTCATGCCGGAAAGAGAATAGATGAAGCACGACCAAAAAGCACGGGATAAAAAAGAAGAATTTGTTGTCTGGAGCACGGGGACGGAAGGCAAGGTGTTCTATGATGGAAAGATATTAACGCCGCCAGCGGACTGGCAGTTTGTTCCGAGCGGAGACGCCGGGTTAACCCGTCGCTTAAAAATGGGTGATTACTGGCTAGTCGTCCATCGTCGCCGCAACCGAATTGAATCGCTGGGATTGTTGACTTCCGCCAGGGCCGTGGAAACCGCAAAAGCACAGTTGGAGGCAGAACGCTCTGCCCCTGCTTATCAGAAGAAATTGGATGCTGGCAGACGTTCACGAGAAGCGAAGCAGGCAAAATACGAAGTCGAATTCAGGGAGGCCGTCATCGTGTTTTTGAACTTTGCCGACAAGTGGTTGGAGTTGGCCGGAAAGTTCGCCGATGCGGTAACCGCCCATGCCGTACCGGTCGGAAGCGGCACCGTTGCGAGAACTCAGCGGATTCCTGTGGAACGTCGCGCAGAAGCAGCGGTAATCGCATGGATGCGCCATCAGACAACCGCCTACGACCATATGAGTATTGCCAGAATCAAAGGCGAGCGCCGCGAAGTTCGCCGCAGACTTGCCGAGCGGTCACGCCAGTTCTTATGCAAATACCGCTCCGGTGAGGATGTCAATCTTGCGCAGTGCCCTTTGGTAAAGGCGCTCAAGTAAAAGCATTGGTATTCGGCTCAAATTTTTAAAATCCATCAAAAACTGTATGCGGCTTGTATGTGTTTCATACTACGAAAAGGCTAAAAAGCCATAAAATGACAGGTTGAGACATGAAATATCGTTTGAGGTTGATTTGTGGGTAGAAAAATGGTAGCGGGGGTTGGAATCGAACCAACTGCCTTCAGGTTATGAGCCTGATGAGCTACCAATGCTCCACCCCGCAACAAGAATAATGAAAACGAAACCATTAGTATATAAGACAAAAAATGTAAATCAAGCCGAATATCAAAAAAACTGCAAGGAAGACCAACATCATTTGAACCGGAGCTGGAATTTTCGACTCTAATTCTGTTTCCCTGCGTTTATTGCGTCAACGATGGCGCGGAATTCCGCGTGTTTCTTCTGTTTTTCGGCGGGAGTGGCTCCCCATTCAAGAACGATTGAATCGGTTATTGACGCATAATAGTGCGGAGTATTCCGGGGGATGACAGCACTTTCGCCATCCTTCATCCTAAGTGTTTTATCTCCGATGCGGTATTCCACTTCGCCCTCTATCACGCAAGTATATTCGTCACTGAGTTCGTGAATACAGCCGCCGCGTGCAAAGCCTTCATTGGTATGAAAGACCGTAACTTCCGGGTATTTCATCTCTTCCGTAAGGAGTGATATGGAACCCCTTGAGTCAGTATGGATTGTGTTAAGCTTCACTTTTTGCCGCCTTTCTTTTTGGCATCAAAAAAGATTGCTTGCGACGGTGAGTTCAGAATGAATTTCTCGTATTCAAGATCGGCATCGACCATCATCTTTACGAGCATGTTGAAATCTACAGTCGGTTTCCACTTAAGAACTTTTTTTATCTTCGAGGAGTCTCCGAGAAGCGCCGGGACTTCGTTTGGTCTCTCATAGCTTTTGTCGTATCTGACATATTTGCCGAAGTCCAGATCCAGATATTCGAAGACTTTTTCGGCAAACTCCTTGACCGTATGATATTCGCCTGTGGACACTACGAAGTCATCCGGCTCGTTGTGCTGGAGGATCATCCATATTGCTCTCACGTAGTCGCCGGAAAACCCCCAATCTCGCAGTGCCGAGAGGTTGCCCAACGTCAGTGAGTCCTGCACTCCAAGTTTGATCCTGCACGCGGTCTTGGTTATTTTCTTGGTGACGAAGTTGAAGCCTCGCCTCGGACTTTCGTGATTGAAGAGTATCCCATTGCTTGCAAACATCTTATAGCCTTTTCGATATGCTCTTGTCATATGGTAGGCATAGAGTTTGGCGCAACCGTAAGGCGAGACGGGATTAAACGGACTGTTTTCGCTCTGGGGTGGTTCTGTAGTACCGAACATTTCGCTTGAAGATGCCTGATAATATTTTACGCCCGGATCAAGTATTCCGTTTTCTATGCCCCTTCGAATGGCGTCCAGTATCCGTGTCGCGCCAAGTCCGGTCACGTCCCCTGTGTAGACAGGGACATCGAATGAAACCTTTACGTGGCTCATCGCTCCGAGATTATATATCTCATCGGGCTTGATCTCGAAAATAAGATTATCTATTCCGTCTGCCAGGTCGCCGTAGTGCAAGAAATTTTTACTTTCCGGATCAAAATAGGGGTCGATGCGGGCCGTATTGAGTGAACTTGCTCTTCTGATTATTCCATGAACTTCATATCCTTTCGAGAGCAGCCATTCTGAAAGATATGAACCGTCCTGTCCGGTAATTCCTGTTATGATAGCCTTCTTCTTTGCCATATTTTCCATCCCTTCTAAAGTTTTATGCTTTGAGCGCCTGCATGTTCAGGCTTGTACATATTCCGTTATCAAGATCCATGTGCGGATAATATGCCCTGCTGTAGTCGTCATATCCAGTGGGCAATTCACGACGCCAATCCCACTCTGTCGTGTCGCGGAAACCATTCGATTCCAAAAGAGACTTCAGCGACTTCCTGTCATAAACGGTTTTATGGTATATGCATGTACCGTTCTTTAGTTCCCAGCGCCCGAATATAGGGCCGATGAGACGATCGAGTTCCCCTGTTGCCCTGTAAACTTCCAGAAGTTCCTCGAATGACGGTACGGCCAGTCTCAGTATTCCGCCGCTTTTTAGTACCCTCCGCCACTCGGAGAGAACCCGCACGGCTTCAACTCTGTCAAAATATTCAAAACAGTGCGATGCATAGATTAGCTCCGCGGCGCCATCCTCTATCATGTCCAGGCAATCTATCGGAGTGACGTGATCAACATGTTCAAACGGATTGATGTCTATGTGTACAAAGCCCGGCAGATAACGTTTTCCGCAGCCCAGATGTAATTTCATTGTTTTACGTGTCCTTCCTGTTGAACCCTGTTACCATGCTTTTTAAAACATCTTTTTCAAGGCATCCGTAACCCTCATTATATCGCCTTCTTCGAGTTTGGGACTTGACGGCAGCCAAAGCGCGCTGCTGGTGTAAGACTCAGCATTTGGAAAGGCCCCGGCAGTTTCAAAGGGGGCCTGGAGATGAAGCGGCTCGTAGGGCATTCTAGTTCCGATATTTGCGGATTTTAGAGAATCAACAACGGCTTGACGTCTTGCCGGTTCGCTGAATATTATCTCGAACTGCCAAGGCACGGAATTAGGATCACGCAAAGGAATGCTGACAAACTGTCCTGCATTTTCAAGTTCGCGTCGGTATATGAGCTCAAGTTTCTTCATTTTCTCCAGCCGTCTGTCAAGGTCGGCAAGCTGGGAAAGCGCCATCGCGCATTGAATATCTGTTAGTTTGAAATTGAAGCCAAGCGCGGGATGGTGGTTCCATTTCCGGGAAAGCCGTCCGTGGTCTTTAAGCTCAATGAGTCTGTCTTTTGTCTTGTCATCATTTGTCAGGACAAAACCGCCTTGCGCGCATGTTATTATTTTGGTCGACGCCAGTGAAAATGTGGCGATATCACCCAGTGTGCCGAGAACTCGTCCGTCCGGACTCCTCGACCCGATGGACTGTGCGGTATCTTCCAGTACGTATATGCCTTTTGGTCCGCAGATTTTTTTCAGAGCATCAATATCCGCGGCGTGACCGTTGAGATGCACGGCCGCGACTGCTCGGGTCTTCGGCGTTATCGCCATTTCCACTGCCGAAATGTCGACAGTCCGGTTTTTATTGTTGATATCGGCGCAGACGGCTTTTGCGCCGCAAAGCATGGCGCTGTCGGCTGTCCCTGCGAATGTTATGTCCGGCACGATAACCTCGTCGCCGTGCCTCACTCCCAGTGCGTCAAATGCCATAAAAAGAGCCATCGTTCCGCTTGTGGAAAGAATGCAATGCTTTGCTCCAAAATAACTTGCGAGACGGCTTTCCAGCTCTGCGGCCAACTTGCCCTCATTTATGAACGTGGATTTTACGCAGTCATAGACGGCCTTGGCGTCGTCGTCGCCGACCATTGGTTCCCATTGGGGGATAAACTCGTTTTCCTCGTACGCATATTCCATATAAAACATCCTTTTAGCTGAGGAAGGAGAGCTTTTTTTAGCTTTCATTCATGATTTCAAATGCTTTCAGCACCATTCCACGGGGGTTAAATTAGTCTGCATTTCAGGATATTTCCAGCTCAAGCAATCATATTTATGAAACTACCCATTTTGAAAATATTCTAAAAGCGTGAAGAATCCTTAAAATGATTTATCTTATCCGGAGCCGTGGCATCAGATGACCGGAAATAAATTCGTAAATCTGCTCGGGAATGCTAAATTGACTGCCGTGATGCCAGTGAAGCGCTTTTGTGCCCGGCTCAATTTTAAGACCAGTGAGGATATGAAAAATGCAGACAGATTTTAATTCTATAAATCAGGTGTTTTCAACTATAGTCAATCGAAGAAGCGTAAGGAATTTTTCGGATAAGGACGTATCTGCTGAGGATGTCGATAAAATCCTTCATGCCGCCAACCTCGCTCCCTCGGCGCACAACCAGCAGTCCTGGCGCTTTATAGTCATAAGGGGCGATATGAAAAAGCAGCTTGCGGCCTTTGTCAGTTCATGCGCTTCTGACTTTCCGAAGCCGTCGTCCACCCTTTTGCGTATGGCGTCTCGAAGCATAATCAGTGCTCCGGCTGTAATCGCTGTGGCCAATACCGCCGAACTTATAGAGCACGGGACAGGTCTCTTCAGCATAGACAAGGACAAGGCCTATGACTTTTTCCGCACCATGGAAATTCAGAGTTCCGCCGCCGCTGTCGAAAACATGCTCCTTGCCGCGACTTCTCTGGGGATTGCCTCCGTATGGCTTGGGATTCTTTATCTTGTTAAGGATGACGTGCTTGAGTTTCTCGGAGAAAAGAAGGGCGAGTTTATGGCTGTTATTCCGATAGGTTATCCCGACACTCTCAACAAGGGGCCCAAGAAGAGGAGTCTTGAAAAGATTGTGAAGCAACTCGACTGATTGACTTTATTTTCGATCGCCGTTTTTCTGAAGCGATTTGTCAATGTCCTTTGCGGCTTCGTTCATCGCCGTTTCCATCAATATTACATAATTCCTGACATCCCTGCCCATATTGTAATATAGGCCCTGTACGATATACTCGGAGCCGCTGTATGAATATTCCCATAGGATTTTTCCGTCGGAATTCCTCTTTAGGCAGAGCTTGAATATCAATTCATCTGTTGAAGTCCCGTAAGGCACACCGAGAAGCCAGAATATCGGCGCGACTATCGAAAGGCCGTAGGAAAAAACCCTTCCCTTGTACATTGTCGAATAGACTTCGCCTGTCAATGTAAGCTCCGACTTGTCCCTTTCTCCGCCATAGGTGAAAAAAACATCCTTAAATAGCCCGGAACGGCGCAGACTCGTGACGGATGCCCTCGCAAGATCGTCCGTTACATTGAAGTCGAATTCATTTACGGAAACAAAGCTCCTTGCCGCGTCCGGTCTGTCATAAGTAACGTATCCATACGGAACAAGCGGAATATAATATAGAAAAAGGGTGCCTATTGTATTGTCGTCCTTTCTCATTTCTTCAAATGGGAGTACTGCCACAGCGCAGTCATATTTAGGGGAGTCTGAAAGTTTTACAAGCTCTTTCTGATTGGAGGGATAAACAAATTTTGATGTTGTCCCACATCCGCAGAGCGTAATAACAAGAAGGAATCCGGCTATTCTTTTTATCATTTTCCTGCCCCCTTTTCTATAAAGAGCAAATTATAACCGCTTTAATCTGTTTTCAAGTCTCAGGGCGAAGGTTAAGGTATTGTTGGAGCGTTCCTGCAATTTTACCGGGCTTCTTCCAGCCCGTGGGCCTGGTCAGAAGAGGGTCTCTTTGCCGAGGATGGAATTGGGGTCGAAGGCTTTTTTGATGGCTTTCATCTCGGCGATTCCGTCGTCGCCGAGCATTAGGTGGAGGAAGTTTTTCTTGAGCTTGCCGATGCCGTGTTCGGCAGAGATGGAACCTTTCATTTCCAGGACTTTTACGGCGAACTCCATGTAGAGTTTTTTTCCGAGATTATATTCTTCCATATCGGAGGGGAGGATATTTACATGCAGATGATTGTTGCCTATATGCCCGAAAATAACGTACTGGAGATTGACCGCGTCCATTTTTTTTCTGTAGAACTTCATGATCTGACCTAAATACTTGTCGGGGACAGCCATGTCTGTTCCGAGCTTTGTCAGGGCAGGGTGTGTTTTTCTTCGTTCTGCTATGGTCGAATTTACGGTTTCGGGCAATGCGTGTCTGAACTTTTTAAGTCTTTCGCGTTCGTCTTTATCGAATGCGGCCCATGCGGTGATGAGGGAACCTTTTTCCAGGTTTTTCGAGATGTCCAGAAGGCGTTTTATATTTTTCTGAACATCTTTCCTTTCGCAAGTAGTATCGATATAGATTCCAGCAGTCTCTCTTTCTTCTGGCATATCGGGCGGGACGCAGCTTGCGGGGCCCATTTTAAGTCGTCTCTGGCGAAGAAGTTCGAGAGCGCCGGGGTCGAAATATTCTATTGCCGTTATTCCTGACTTATCGGAGACGTATCGCAGCTTTTCGGTGAGTTCGATTGCCGCATCTTCATTGGAGAGAAAGAAGAATGTGTTAAATTCTGCTTCGGGGCAGGGAATAAGTTTGAATTCAAGCTCCGTTACAAGACCGAGCGTTCCTTCCGAGCCAATAAAGAGGTCTATTGCGTCGATCTCTTTTCCGCTGAAATAACCGGCGGCATTCTTTGTATTGGGCTGCGGGCGAGAGGATGCAGTGAACTTTTCTTTACGTCCGTCATTGTGTTCGAGGATGAAGTCGTTTGTTTCAGCTGAAGCTTTGTATTTTCCACGTTCAAGCTTGAGGATTTCTCCGCTTGCCAGAATAACAGTCATTGCGTTGACGTAATTTCGAGTGGGGCCGTATCCGAACGTGTGTGCGCCTGATGCGTTGCATGAGGTCATTCCGCCCGCGCTGGCGCTTGTTTCGGTCGGGTCGGGCGGGAAAAAGAAGCCTTTTTTCTCTCGCCGGATAAATTTATTGATATCATCGAGACTTGCCCCTGATTGGCATGAAATTGATACGTTCCCATTCCCGTCCTCGCAGATGCCGTAGATTTTCTTCATCTTTGATGTGGAAATGATTATTCCGCCGGTCGGAACGGCTCCGCCTGCGATGCCTGTTCTGCCGCCTGAGAGTGTGACTTTTGTTTTACTCTTTGACGCGTTTCTCAGGATTGCTGCGGCCTCTTCCGTAGATTCCGGAAATTCGGCTGCATCAGCGCGGCCCTCCATGCGCGATTCATCGTGGAGCAGTTCTGCTGGTACAGTTTTTCTGCCGCATTGCGTTGTTAGTTCTGAGGACTGAAATGTTTTAATTATATTTGTCATCGTTCAACCAAGAAAAAAGCCCCGGGGTTGAGGCCCCGGAGCTTTATATAACAATAATTTTCTTTTACAAGAACTATTATCTGGCGTAAAATTCGATTACGCTCATTATTTCCACCTGCAACGGAATCTCTCCGATTTCCGGTACACGGAGCAGAGAGGCTTTGACCTGTTCCCTATCGACTTCAAGATAAGAGGGTATGGTCCTGTTGCTGTTCTTTGCTATTTCTGCGACGGAAGGTGATTTTTCAGCATTGATGCTTATCACCTGTCCGGGCTTCAGTGCATACGAACCGCGGTCAACTATTTTGCCGTCTACGAGGATGTGCCTGTGATTCACGACCTGCTTAGCTGCATGCATTGAGGCGGAGAGTCCACTTCGAAAAACCACTGAATCAAGTCTCGTTTCGAGAGCGCTGAACAGTTTTTCGTGTGTTTTACCTTCACCTTTCTTTGCCTTCTGATAGGCAATCACGAGTTGAGCTTCGGTGATGCAGTAGTGCCGTTTCAACTTCTGTTTTTCGAGCATCAGCTCGCCGTAGGTTGAAAGCTTTTTCCTTTTCCCAGTCTTGCCGTGTTGTCCGGCAGGGTAGGGGCGTCTTACGCTCGGGCATTTTGGATTGTCCCACAAGCAGTAGCCTAACCGCCTGCAGAATTTGTGTTTCGCTCGACCTTTTTCGGGCATTTATCCCATCCTTTCTTGAATGAAGTTTGTTTCTTACTTAGCCGTCGCAGGTGTCAAGCCTCATATGGGGGCCTGCGCAAGCTGTATACGAAAATAAGAAGATAAATTTACTGCCGCTATTGAATTCTTCAAGGAAAGAATGCAGATTTTTAAAATATTAAACAAACGGGAGGGAAGTGCGGTGCTTTTCAGACTTGCGGCTTTTTTAATTCTTTGTTTCATATTTGTCACAAGAACGGAGGCCCGTGTCTATGACGGACTTGAGATGTTCCTCTACAAACATACCAATCTTGTAAAGGGCAAGAGAGTCGGGCTCGTTACCAACGCGACCGGTGTCGACGCGAGACTTCTCGCAACGGTAGACCTTTTTCGCGCTGACGGGCGGATAAACCTCGTGGCGCTCTTCGCTCCCGAACACGGAATTAGGGGGGATATCCTGGCAGGGGAAAACTTCAAAGGCGGAATTGACCCGATAACCCGGCTTCCGATCTATACTCTTTATGGCGGAGTTGATCACAAGCCGCCTAAGGAGGGACTCGCAAAAATAGATGTCCTTATATTCGATATTCAGGATGTGGGAAGCAGAGCATATACGTATATATGGCATATGGCCGAGTGCATGAGCGGCGCCGCCCAGGCAGGGAAAACATTTATAGTTCTTGACAATCCTAATCCGTTGGGCGCCGAGGTCGTCGACGGCCCTGTCACCGAACGCAAGTTCCTTTCCTTTATTGGCCTTTATCCCGTTCCGCGCGTCTATGGTATGACGATGGGGGAACTCGCCAAATATCTTAACGTCGAAGAAAAGATAAACTGCAATCTGATAGTTATTCCAATGCTGAACTACAAGCGCGGAATGAGCTGGACGCAGACCGGGCTCCCGTGGGTTCCAACGTCTCCTCACGTTCCTACCCCTGAGTCAGCATGCTGTTTCGCGGCGACCGGAACAATCGGAGAGATCGGCGTCTTTAATATCGGCATAGGATATACCCTTCCGTTTCAGACTGTTGCCGCTCCATGGATGAATGCCGCTTTATCAACGCGTTACCTAAATTCCCTCAAGTTGCCGGGCGTAATTTTCCGCCCTATCTACTACACTCCTTTTTATGCCGCGTACAAAGGGCAAAATGTTAGCGGCGTCCAGCTGCACATTACCGATCCTGCCAAATTCAGGCCCGCGACAACTGAGGTCGCTATTCTCTGTCATATAAAAAAATACTATCCCAAAAATCTCGTATGGAACCCTGAGAAGATAAATACCTTTGATAAGGCCATGGGGACGGAAAGTGTCCGCAAAATGATACTCGCCGGCAATTCCTATGAAAAAATCACAGCATCGTGGGAGGCCGGAATCAGGAACTTTGATGCAAAGCGTAAAAAATATCTCATATATAAATAAGACTTTTTAACGGAGCCGCACTCTATGAATTTTATAGTAAAAGATTCCGAAGGTAAGGAACACGGCCCCCTCAATGAGGATTCTCTGATCAAATGGGCCGAGGCCGGCGACATTTTCGCCGAAACCCCTATGCGCAATGCATTGATGGCGCAGTGGAAGACCGCTGCCGATTTCAGTTTTCTCAAGGAGCCACTTGATCGGCAGGCAGAGGAGAAGGAAAAAGCTAAGGGGTTTTTTGAAAAACGTGCCGATTCCAAAACCAGGAAAAAAGAAGGCGATAAGTCAACGGCCTTTGAATATAAGTATCTTCCCGATTCCGCAACATTGTTCCTTCGTCTCGCATCGACTTTCTTCGACTTTGCTCTTCTTTCCGTTCCTGCTCTCATTCTGTATTGTTCCGCACTTTCAATATTTTATTTCTCCGACATTAATTCGGGAGTGCCTGTTCCTGAAGCGAAGGAACCTGTGAATGTAGAAACTTCTGAAAAAGAAAAAATTGAAATCCCGCAGCTTGCTTCGTTTGAATCAGAAGCCAATCCGCTTATTGAAGACAATGCCATGAAAGGTTTTGTTGCTGGCAGCCGCTGGAAAAACACAGGGACTGGCGACGCATTTATTTGTGTCAGCTCCTCGGATAGTTCCGCACGCTGGCTGCCTCTGAACACATATAACAATACCATTATTGCCTGTCTTTCCGCGTTTCTTGCCGTGGCCCTGCTTTATTACGGGCTTCTTCTGGGGCTTTTTGCACAGACATTCGGCATGTGGTTCTGGGGGATATTTATAGTGAAACCAGACCTGTCCGAGGTCTTTCTTCTTAGGGCTTATTATTTTACGATAATGATGTTTCTCTTGGGGGTGTTTTCCCCAATCTTAGTTTATGCTGCTTCATCCCGGCGGGCGTTTCACGACCTGGCTTCCGGCGTTATGATTATCAAAATAGCGGGTAAACCGAAAGCCTGAAAAACCAATTATTTTTGTCTTTTAGCATGGTTTTAGTCGATTTTATGTCGGGGAATGAGTTTCTGTCCTTGATGTTTTCTTAGCGCTATTCTCAAATAAAATAAGCTGTCTGCGCTTAACCCCTAAGCTGGAGTACTTTTAAATCAAAGATTGGTGTAAAAGCTCCGAATAATCATATAGCATTAGAGCACGGATTACAAGCTCCGAAATAGCTTTCGTCCGGGGTGATATAGTCCCCGACTGCACCCAGTGCGGTATGCTGTATGTGCAAATTATAGAAGTTCACGTAGGGCTGCACCTTTTTTCTTGTTTTTAGTTTGGGGAGTTTTTACACTTATTCAATCTCTCCAACTTTCGGGGCCAGGCGCAGATTTATAGGATCGTCTTTTATCCATCTGCCCAATATTGGGCTGTAATATCTGTAATTATAGTACACTAGTTCAGTCTCTTTATCGTAATATTCGGAGCTGAAGCGGAACGGGTTGATGTCGGCATAAGTGCCTGTCTTCGAGGTTATTTGCCCGAACGGCGAATACTCGTATGCGGCAACTATGTTGCCTGAATTGTCAATGAGCTGACCAACGTTCTTGTTGGCATCTGTAAAATAATGGTATGTCGCGGTATTTCCAGCGTCGTAGACGGAAAGAATTGTTTCTCCGCTCCATGCGTATTTTCTGAGGATGGCGTTGGAATTCGCGCCGTCGAGTTCTTCGATGAGCTTGTAGCCGTCGTAGATGAAACGCTGGTGTTTCGCAAGAGTCCAATTTCCGCTTGAACCCGTGTAGACTTTCTTCTCGACACGGCGCCCCATATAGTCGTAGGTGAACTCTAGTTTCTGATTCGACTTTTCCGCAGCGGCCAGACGATTTTCGGCGTTCCATGTAAACGTCCAGTCAGCGTTTGCAAGCATGTTTCCGTCGTCGTCATAAGACGGGCTCAGAGTGTCTACAACTGTATACTGGTTGCGGTTGTTCGAGGTATAGGAGGTGCTCGTACCTGAAACTGTCGACGTAACACGATTCCCGATATTGTCGAAGTTGAATGTGTAGTCGAAGGTCGTTACCGGAGTCGTGGTGTCGGTCGGATCACTGCCCGCGTACTTCTTGCCGTCGACAAGTTCCGAACGGTCGTTATAAAGCCACTTGTTGAATCAAATTTTCAAAGAGCACCCGGACGATCAAGTCCAGAAAAAGTATTTTTAAAAATATATAAAATAAATATTAGCTATTTTGTCAATCCTCAATCTCATCTCCCCCTACACGGGATAGGAGATATCGGGAGTTGTGTCTGAATAAAAGGTTCCCAAGGAGCTGTAGCTGGTGCTCCATAATGAAATTGCACAGTAATAATAGGACGGAGAAATTTAAATGTTTCTGATAAAGCTATTTCTCGAATTCTATCAATGACAGGCTTGTAATCAAACTCTTTAGAATCTACATATAAATGTAAGAAAAGTCGCGCATTTGCCCATCTCCATTTTACGCCCTTCAGAATTACTGACTGTTTTTTCAAAATTGCTTCAATAATCTTATCAGCAGCAACAGATTTCCCAAATCTGTCCATTGCATCACGTTGCTCTTCCGTTGGAATATTGCTGTGCCGAATAGATGCGAGATATACCCACAGGACGCAAAGTCCCAAGAGAATTAAAATAAAAATAATCAGATGTTTCACTTCGGTCCCCTTGATGGCCCATATCCTTTTTGTTGACCTTGTCCTGCGGGTCTGAGTCCTGGGCTATAAGGACTATATGGTGCAGTAAGACCTCCGGCATCAATCCAACGACACGCCATACCTGAACAGTTATTTCCCACAACGTTGGTTCTCTGGGAAGAATATAGAAGAAGATGAAAGAAAGTCAAGAAGATGATTTGACAAATGAATTTTTCGAAGAATATGCAAAAAAGGCAGCTTACGCGGCAAAAGAAGAAGATACAGAAGAAAAATCATGGACAACTGAGTCCGGCTAATTCTGGACAAATGAGATCAGCGGTAACAAAATCCAGAGGATCTTGAAGTTTCGGAAGATGATCCTGAGAGCAAGTCTATTTCCGCTGACTATCCGGATCACGTTTGGTCTCTCGATTTGACTGCAGTTCCGACGTTCGGCGGATTCTGGACTTCGTTGATTCCGAATTCGCTCTCGCAGGTATGGCCTTACTGCTGGTGGGTTCTTGTCATCATCGACCACTTTTCAAGAAATGCAGTTGGCTTCGCGCTTTTCAAGAAATCGCCGACGTCTGAAGAAGTTACCGCAGCTCTTGAGAGGTTGCCAAAGTACCCAAGCTGGAACTTCATGTTTCCTATCTTGACGGAAGAAAACATCTGCCCATCATCGAAATCCAGAAAGCCGCATAAACAACACTCCGCGGTTCTGCCGACTGCGCTACCACCTGCCTTGAAAAGGCATTTTTGAGCCTGTTTTTGCTTTTCATCACTGTAAAATTGTCAAAGAACACCCGGATTATCAATTCCAGAAAAAGTATTTTTTAAATATATAAAATAAATATTAGTTATTTTCCTTATCCTCAAGTTGATGTGCACCTACACCCCTTGCTAATACCATTTTTGTAAGGTTTCTCTTTGTCCTTTATTAAGCTTGGTATAGATTAAAATAATATCTCCTACAGTTTCAACATTTCCCAAAAGTTTTTTAATATTATCATTTTTCTTATCATCTATTACCTCATAAATATCGTCCTGAAGATCGCCTATTGCACTTAATGATGATAATAGTTTACGAGGTTCAATTTCATATTGAATTCGATCATATGGACTTATTAAGATAGAGTACTTATACCAATTTGCATTCAAATATATAACAATTATATTATGCCATTCTGTAAAAATGGAGGAT
>MHBG01000060.1 GCA_001804785.1 Lentisphaerae bacterium GWF2_45_14 | reverse complement strand
AAATCCCCTTTTTTTTTCCGGAAATTTCCATCTCTACATTTTTCTGTTTTATTATTCATAATCTTCTGTGCCTAACTTTCTGACGCTAAACTCTTACGATTGAATATAACGCTTTTTTCAAAAGGCTCAAGTCAGGAAGCCCTTGAACGACGACGCTTAAAGAGAATTTGCGATATTTCCTTCATTTCAGGAGATTTAAACAGGAGAGCGGCAAGGAAATAAATCAGGACAAAGGAGAGCCCAGCGGTACAAAATGGAATCGTATTCTCCGGAAAATGCCAGAACTTGAGAGGAAAAAACGCGTAGTGATATACGAGTTTTGCCACCACGATTCCCGCTCCGGCAGCCATTGCGCTGGAAAAAAGAGTGTTGAGAAGCTTCTCGAACGGAATGCCGCGCAGCTCTTTATTGAGTATGTAAAGAAGTATGATGTTGTTCATCACCGATGTTATGACCGTCGCAATCGCGATACCGCCCTGCTTCAACGGCCACATCAGAATAAGATTGAGTACGATATTTGCCACAATGCAGAGAGCCGAAACCTTAAGCGGTGTTTTCATGTCCTTTCTCGAATAAAAACCGGAGATGCTTATTTTGATTGCCGCGAACGACGGGATGCCCACGGAATAGCACATCATAGCGTACGACGTCTCCTGAAGCGCCCTTTCACCAAAACAGCCCCTGAAAAAGAGAAACCTTATGAGCGGTTCGCTGAAAAAGAAAATGAAAAATGTGACAGGCACGCAGATGAAAAAAAGATGCCTCATCGAAAATATCATCGAAGAAATCATTTCCTCAATTTTCCCCGCTGCCGCAGATCGTGACAGGCTGGCAAGAGCCACAGAGCCAAAGGATACCGCGAAGATTCCGATTGGCAGATATATTATTCTGTCACTATATTTGAGCGACGGCACAGCGTACTCGTTTATGTAGCATGCGATACAGTTGTCCACGACAAGGCTTATCTGCAGTGCCGAAGCACCGAGCATCGCGGGCAGAGTCATCTTCCAGAGTTCGACAAGTACAGGCATATTTTTCAACGCCGCAATACTGAAGCTCGGCATCATGCCCATACGGTAAAGGATAATGACAATAAAAATAAGTTCGGCAATGCCGGAAATAACAACAGAAAGCCCCAGCGACTCCAGCATGGAACGCGGATTCCCGCTCAATGACGGCACAAACCATATCAAGCATGCAATCATCGAAAGATTAAGAAATGTAGCCGCAAGCGCGGGCAGAAAGAAAACTTTCATGCTGTTCAGCACCGAACTCATGGCACCAATGATACAGATGAAAAACGCATAGGGAGCCACAACGGGAAGCACCTGAAAGGCAAGCTTGACACGTTCAGTCTCTATAAAGTGAGCCAAAACCATCGAGCCGCTTCCGATTATAACGCATATCACCGCAAGCACCGCACTTAACGCGACGAATATGCACGCGAGATCTTTCCTCGCCTGCTCTTTGCCGTGCTTCTGCAGAGTGTACGCCACCAGTGGAACCAGCGAACTGCCAAGAGCACCCTCCCCGAGGAGACGGCGAAAGAGATTCGGCACCATGAAGGCGAGTTCCCAAGCAGTCATCACTGTCCCGCCGCCGATATATTTGGCCTCAAGAACAGTTCTCACAAGTCCGAGAACGCGGCTTATGGTTGTAGCAGCGGCAGTATTGGTTGAACTTTTGAGTATTCTTGTTTTGGACATTTTTTTAACCCGGGTCAGACAGAGAAACGCACGAAAACGCAGTCCGCATCCTTCATTATGTATTCCTTGCCTTCGATACGAAGTTTTCCGGCGGCCTTGGCACTGTTCCAGCCGTTGTACTTGACCATATCGTCGTATGTTATTACCTCTATGCGGATAAAGCCTCTTTCCATGTCCGAATGTATCTGCCCCGCGGCTTGGGGGGCGGCGGTTCCGTCGCATATCGTCCACGCGCGGCTTTCCTGGGGACCCGCAGTGAAAAACGTTATATAATTAAGGAGCTTGTAGCCTGTATGAATCACCCTGTCAAGCCCACTTTCATTCATGCCCATATCGGCAAGAAATTCTTTTACGTCCTCCGGGTCGAGCTGGGCAAGTTCCTCTTCCAGCTTTCCGCAGACGGGAACGACTTCCATATTCTTCGACGCCGCGAAATCGATAAGCTTTTTCGAGGATTCCTCTTTGCCGAAGTTCCTGTATATTTCCTCGTCAACGTTGGCACATACGAATGATGGCATTATTGTGATCATGCCCATCTGGGCAACTATTTTCTTCTCTGACTCTGAAAGCCCCGATATGTCGGGTATCTTCCCTTCTCCAAGCTGTTTTGAAAAGCTTTCTGCAATCGCAGTCTCGGCCTTTGCGACATCGTCACCGCTTCTGGCGAGCTTTCTGGTCTTGTGGAGCTTGCGCTCAAGAAAATCGAGGTCTGCGAGCATAAGCTCGGTAATAATAAGCTCAAGGTCTCTTACAGGGTCGAGATGCCCCGACACGTGCACCACGTCGGAATCTGAAAAGAGCCTGACGATGTGCGCCACTGCGTCAATGTTCCTTATATGCCCGAGGAACTGGTTCCCGAGCCCCTGTCCCTGGCTTGCGCCCTCAACGAGGCCCGCGATATCGATAAACTTCAATGAAGACGGCACGACTTTGGCCGACTTTTCTATTTCCACAAGTTTCAGAAGCCTCTTGTCCGGCACCGGCACTATGCCGGTATTCGGCTCTATAGTACAGAAGGGAAAATTGGCGGCGGCGGCCGTCCCCCTGCTGAGTGCGTTGAATATTGTCGATTTGCCGACGTTCGGCAGACCGACGAATCCGCATGAAAAACCCATTTCTCACCTCTTATATGTAAAGAAAGACGATCCTGTTGAAAACGAAAACGGGAAAGCACTGAATATTATGCGTTTCCCGTTAAATACAAATGCTGTTGATGTTTTTCTCCGCGCCGCAGACATATGAAAGCGGCACGGAATTATTGCGGCCCCGGCGAAGCGTAATGCCGCAGATCAGTCCAGACGCGGCCTGGTCAATTCTCCATATTGGCACACTCGGGAGTGGTAAGCTTTCTAAAAAAGTCAGCATACTTATCCTTATCCTCAGTATTTCGCATGGCTATCCCTATTCTGGGATGCTCGTTCAATACACCTGTTATCATGTAAGGTACCAGATAGCCCCATTCAATCTTATTTCTGAGGTCAACGAAAATGTCCTGAATAACCTGGAGTACGGGATCAAGACTGTAACGCGGATTTTTAAGCCACGCCATGAGAAGTTCAAGCGGGCAGTTCCCCGCGGCCCTGCCGATGCCGGAAATAGTCGCATCGCAGAAAGCGGCGCCGTCATGCACTGCCTGTATCGTGTTGGCGAAGCCGAGCTGAAGGTTATTGTGTCCGTGAAAGCCCACACCCTTTGTTTTCAGTGCGGTCCTGAAGAGTCCGGTCAGGTGACTTACCTCTACTGGATAGAGCGAGCCGTAACTGTCCACAACATTGACAGCGGATACGTGAGACTCGGCCTCTACCTGCTTGAGTGCGTTCATCAGGGTGTAGTCGTTCACTGTAGAAATGGCCATAACATTTATGAATGACTCATATCCCTTTTCGTGGACATGGTTCGCGAGCCAGATGGCCTTGTCTATGTCCTTAACATATGTGGCGACTCTTATGAACTTCACGGGTGATTCGTCGGCTGGCTTTATATCGTCCGGCTCAACCCTTCCGATATCGACCATCACGCCGAGCTTCATATCGCTCTTCACCCCATCGATTATTTCAAGGACGTCTTCATCTGTCGTAAAACGCCAAGGGCCGAACTCTCCGGGAGGAAACATTTTCGTTGAAGCACGGTAACCGAGTTCCATATAGTCGATTCCGGCATCGGAAAGCGCCTTATAAACTCCTCTTACCATTTCCTTCGAAAACTGCCATTTGTTAATCAATCCCCCATCGCGGATTGTACAGTCAATTACTTTTACGTTTTTGTTGAACATCTAATTGAATATCCTTTTTTTACTTTTGGGGTATAAAAAAGCCCGCCGTAAGGCGGGCTGAACTCTTCGACCGTTGAATTCAGAACGCTCAGTTCACCATCGCTGTGTCCTGATAAAATATATTAAACGCGTTATGTGAAGGATCGATAATCCATTCAGGCCTCATCATGGGTCCGTAGCCCCAGCCCTCTTCGAGCACATCATCGGGGCAATTTGGCAACGGCATGGGAAAAGTAACGATTTCGGTAAGGCCAACGCCCTCCCTCGCTACAAACAAGGCAATACCTTTGAAAAGGCCGTATGTCAACGCAGCCAGCCCGCCTTCTTCCTGATTAGTATCATAAACGCAAAGGGGTATTTCCAATACGCCAAAGCCAACGTTGCAAAAACCGCGGCCTAATTTGCGGATAGGGTCCCCTGCCATAAGACTGTCAGAAAAAAACACGCCTCCGATAACAACCAGAACAATAACTAATTTGCGGACTGTTTTCATTTATACCTTCCTGAATGCTTATTGTTTTTCCTGTTGATTTTACCATGACTTCTTAAAAACCTTTCAATATATTATTTAAGATTTCAGAAATCAAGATGCCATGCATAGTTTTTTCCTAAAATTTATTATAGTAAAATGAACATTCATTCTCCAGATTCCTGCCCAATGGAAAAAAAGTCCTTGCCCGGATTCAGCGAGTCTGCCATGGCCGGCGATATTTCATAAACCCATTTTGAAAAAAAGCTTTGCGACTCCGGTTGCCCAGGCGCGCTGCGCTTAACAACGGTCATTAAATACTTTCCCTTCTCAGTACCGACTTTCAGCTCATAGAAAGCTCCGCCTGACTCTATTGCCACCGAGGCAAAATTAGTCATGCCGGGGAACTTGCCGTCCTTCCGGAGAGAAACATCATCAAAAGAAAGCTCGGAGAGGCCCCTAATATATTTACGTATTTTGTTTACCGAAACAGCCTTTCCTTTGGGCGGATTGGAAAGCGTAAAATCTTCCTTGCCCGACACTTTACGAAACTCCCAGTTCAGTTTTCCAGAAGAAGCGATACTCTTAACGGAAAGAATCGATGATGCCTGAAATTTGAGAAAATCTTTGTCAAGCCACATCTTGGGGTTGGGAGACGCATCTGTAAAAGAGACTCCGGCAAGGAATGGCAGTGCACCCTTAGTGTTGGAGAGAAGGTATCTGCCCGCAGGTTGCTGGTCCGACGCCCGCGTGCCGGGAGTAAAATACATGTCACCCATGATAAGAGATGCCAGAACGCCCCTGTTCGAGTCGAAAAAGCTTACGGTTGTAGTCTCGCGGTTTCCAGAGGAAAGATCGACTCCGTATGTCCTCCAGTATTTTTTCTGAGGCTCAAGGCTTCTGACTACCCTTACATTTCTTATTGTGGTCACAAAATCTGAAATAAGCTGAAAGTTCGCAGGATAGCCAGCCCTTGAAGGGACAATCCACATGCCGTTCTTCTTTTCAATCTTAAGGCGGGCTCTGGTATTTTCTATACTTATGGAAGTCACGGCATTTACGTCAAAAGGCGGTACGCCTCCTCCTGAAAAAGCAACCTTGCCGCCGGAAAAGCGTCCCTTTCCAGCAGTGAGCACAAGCACAGCGGCGATTACAGACGCAACTGTCAATAAGGCGAGAATCATGAACTGTTTTTTATTCATTTTGAAGAGCTTCTCCTTCTTACGGCGGCTGCCCATGAAAGACCAACAATAATCACTATTGCGGGAACAAGAGAAATATTGAGCCATTTCAGTGTATTTTCTATCCTGTCGATACTGCCGTAGAGACCTTTTCTCAAGTTTTTAAGTTCCTTTCTGGCGGCAACTGATTTTTCCTGAAATTTCCGCAGTTCAGTCTGCTGCTCGGGTGAAAATACGTATTTCGAATACCGTCCGGAGTTCTCCTTCTGGAGGTTGTTTATCTTTTCCTGCGTCTGAATGAGGTCTTTCTCCAGATCTAAAATTTTGTTTTTATACTCCTGCTCCGACTTTGACTTGAGGGCTCCTATTCTAAGGAACGGGCGTGTAATTGTCTGACGGCCCCGGATATTGATCATGGTATTATCTCCGGAAAGGTACCCGACGAGGTTATGCAAGAAACTTACATTGTCGTTCTTTCTCACGTAAAATTTCCGGCCGAACTGGTCCTTTGAAAACTGGACGCATACATCGTTAAAAAGAAAATCCGTATCTGCAACTAAAACAACAGCGGAATTTGAGGAAATGGATTTTCGCAAAAGATTTTTCCCTGCATCAGGAAAGGCTGTCTTGAAGTCACCACGCAATATCACCGCCATATCAAAGACTTTTCCGGAAGGTGAAAAGTTTCTCACCAGCATTTCAGGCCTGTTCGCGAGGAACGAGCTTACCGGCATTGAATCGGCAGTGGAATGTATGAGGACTTCCTTTTTAAGAGTGGCACCCTCCGTAAATTCGAAAAATCCAGCAAAAACAAGGCCGATCTTTTCAAGCAGAGCAGTTACAGTATTGCTCCTGTTTATACCTTTTGATGTTATATCAAGGATTGAAGGATAGGTTATCTTGGTCTGAGGCATGTCTATCCTTGTAGCGAAAGTCATGTCCGCAACAACGATATTGTTATTAAATTTAATGCCCCACGCATTGAGAAAAGCAGGCAGATTACACGAAACGGTCTCACGATAAGACGGGTCGGTCGCGGATTTGACTATTGAATACAAAGAAACGGGGTCCAGCATGACGATAAGCCTTCCGCCGCGAAGCAGGTACTGATCAACGGCAAGCATGCATTTGGCACTCATGCCGACGGGCTGGACAAGCAAGAGGAGATTAATGTCACTGCCTATCGACTCGGCGTCAAGCGGGATTTTTCTTATTTCATAGGTGTCTTCCAGCTCCTTGAATGGTATCCAGGGACCAGGCGGCGCGAATTTTCCCGAAGCTATAGATTCGGCAGTGGGCTGGACTTTATTCATTCCGAGCACGGGCAGAGCGCTTATAACGCCGACTGTCTTCCTGACATCATGGGTAACGTCCCATATCGCTCGGGTTATTTCATATTCCAGAAGATTTTCCTTCTGCGGAGAAAGGAACGGCAGGTTCTGTGACTTGTCGAGACAGCTTATTGACATCCCGCAATAAATACGCTCACCTGAGCTGAGCAGTTGGCTTTCTATCCCCTCCATTGTGGCGGAATCTTCGGCGTCGGAATAAGGTGCGGGGTCGAGTTTTTCGATTTTCAGGACCCCGTGCGAAGCCATTCTGTATTCCTCAAGAAGGTCTTCGACACGAGAGGCGAAACTTTTGATATTACCCGGGGTCTGCGGATTGTTTTTCGAGTAATAAAACCTTATATGAACAGGCGCATTTATTTCTGAAATAATCTTTTTTGTACTGTCGGAAAGAGTGAAAACCCTGTCGGCGGTAAGGTCGCCCCGGACATACAAAGCACCCGCGATAATATTGACGGCAACGACAAGTATGAATGCCGTCGCAATCCCGGCCGCCGAATAAAGCATTGTTCTTGAGGGATTTCTCATTTTCAGCTCCGGTGGTTCTTTAAAAGCATTGCCGTTGTAAAAAGGGAAAAGACTATTATCGAGCAGTAGTAGATAATATCGCGGGAGTCTATCACGCCCCTTCTAATACTTGTGAAGTGAGACATCACGCTGAATGACGCCGCCGTATCAATAAGCCATGCGGGAGCCCAGTTGACAAGCATGTCCGTAAACGGCCCCCATCCGCAAAATATCAGGAAGAGGCAGATTACCTCGGAGATAATGAAACTCACCACTTGGCTGGAAGTCATCGCCGAGGTCATGCAGGTTATCCCGAGATACGCGCCGCCGAGAAGGAAACAGCCGGCATAACCACATATAATCGGGCCGTAATCGGGATCCCCCAGCCATGCGACTGTAATGACTATCGGAAAGGTCAGCAAAACAGCGAAGATCAGAAATCCCCACGCCGCCAGAAATTTCCCGCTTATGCACTGGAACGTGGTCAACGGCAGCGAAAAAAGCAACTCTATAGTACCCATCCTTTTTTCGTCGGCCCAGATATTCATGCCGAGCGCAGGAACCAGTACCAGAAAAAGCCAGGGAAACCATTGAAAAAAAGCATATAAATCCGACTCGCCTCGCCCGAAAAAGTCCCCGACCATAAATGTAAAAAAACCGCTCAGGAGCAGAAATATTACGATGAAGACATAACTGACAGGCGAGTTAAAGTACGATACCAGCTCCCTTCTGGTAATATTCCATATATTTAAAAACGCCATCTTTCAGGATTCCTTCTGTGATTCTGTTATTTTATGAAAGACGTCGGCCAAAGTACCCTGAGTTATGGAAAGAGCGTCTATAGGCCAGCCGTTCTGCATACAAAGCCGCACGGCGGCAAGTTTTATCTGCTCGGCAGGAATACCTTTCATCGGGCATAGCCTTATTGACATCACATCGCAGCCCTGGTTTATCTCAACCTTGTCGCAAAGTTCTATATTTTCAAAAGTCTCAATAATTTCCCGCCTGTCCTCGGAATTTATTCCAATGAGAACATCTCCGGCCCGTTCCGACATGGCCTTGAGTCCTGACGGGACGCCATCGAAGACTTTTTTCCCGTCGGAAATAACGAGAACCTTGGAACAGACGGTCTCTACCTCTTCCAGTATATGCGTTGAAAGGACAATGGCCTTGGTCCGGCCCATTTCCCTTATAAGCTTGCGTATTTCACGCTTCTGATTGGGGTCTAACCCATCAGTCGGTTCATCAAGAACGAGTATATCAGGATCGTGTATTATCGATTGCGCGAAGCATGTCCTGTGACGGTATCCCTTGGAAAGCGTATCAATCCTCTGGTGCCTGACGTTTTCCAGAAAGCAGCGCTCAAGCACCTCATTGACTTTTCCCAACGCCGTCCTGCCGCGGAATCCCCTCATCAACGCAATAAACTTGAGAAAAGCCATCACGCTCATATTCGAGTAAAGCGGAGCATTTTCAGGAAGGTAGCCGATTCGGGACTTCGCTTTTATCGGAAAGCGGGCCATGTCTATGCCGTTAATGAGAACACACCCCAAGGAAGGCGGAAGATAGCCCGTTATCATCCTCATTGTTGTCGACTTACCTGCCCCGTTCGGGCCGATAAAACCGAGAATGTCTCCGCGGTTTACGGAAAAAGAAAGGTCGTTCACCGCGAGTCTGCGCGAATACCACTTGAAAAGGTTTTCGACTCTTATCATTTCCCCTCCGGCGGCAACTTCGGGCGCCCCGGCATTGTAAAGACCAGCTTCAGGCATCTGTATATTTTCCCATCCTGATAATAGAGATATCGCATAACAATACATTTTATATTGTGACTTTCAAAGCCCGCAAATCCCTAAATGTTCTTTTTTTCACAACCTCGAACAGTATCAATAAGCTTGACATAATACACTACATGTTATAAATATATTTTATTTAAATTTAAATGGGGTTTTATATGAGCAAGAATGAAGCGGTTCTTTTCCCCAAAACCTTGTCAATGCTTTCGACATTCGGCGAGAATATCAGGCTTGCCCGTCTGAGGCGGAATATCACGGCGGCACTTCAGGCAGAACGCGCAGGAATAAGCTGAAGTGGAAAAAAATGATGCGATGAGAAAGGCCATCAAGGATTTTGCGGAAGCGGGGGGAATTGTTTATGCCGAATGCGGCGGCTTCATGTATCTTGCGTCAAGTCTGGAAGGCCACCGCATGTGCGGCATCGTCCCGGCTGAAATACGAATGGGGACGAAGCTGCATTCCCTGGGATACCGTGAAATAAAAACTTCAATCCCGACATTTTTCGGACCGGCCGGAACAATTCTCAGAGGGCATGAATTCCTGGAACAAATCAACACGATGAATGCACAACTGGCTCTAATGAAGCAGATACTTGCGATTCGACAGATCCAGATTTTTGCCCGGATGGAACTCCTGCGCTAGATCAATGTAATTCATCAGATCCCGATGATTGTATAGCTGGAGCCGCCGATAGCGATGAATGTGGCGGAGTATCAACGGATACCGATGAATGTCAAAGTGCGAACGCAAATGATGATACTTGTCCTACAGGACAGTCTCCGGAAGACGTCTGCAAAGCATCTGGCGGTTGCAGCGGTGGAGATCAAGAAGACGGTTCTTCGAATTCAGATAATTGCGAATCAGCCAGCGATCAATGCCAGACCGGAGATCAATGTTATAGTAATGACGGATGTTACAGTAACGATGGATGCGCTGCAGGAGATCATGCAGAATAAAAATAGAATTGCTCAAAACAGGTAAACCATAAATAACTAGGAGATTTTAAAATGGGGGAAATTCGAGCATTTTGTTTCATTTATATTGCTTTCATGTTTATTCATCCCAGCATAATACTGGGAGAAAACACGGGGGCTTCAAGAAATAATAAATTATTGGAGATTCAAGGTATTATTTTCGGATCAACTGATACTGTTTCTGCGCTAGAAAAAATGGCAACTTTGGTTCCTAGCTCAGAAATAGAATTTCGTAAAGCCTTTAAAGAGTCTATGCATTTACCATCAGAATCAAATATTACAGTTATACTTAAAAGTGATGTGTTGATAAAAGAAACTGTATCTGATTCGAAAGGGAAATTCAAATTTACAGAATTACCTCCGGGACGATATGAAATATCTGCACAAATGTCTATGTCTCCTACTAATACAAGAGGCGTAAAACGAAATGCAATTGCTCGAGAATTGATTGATCTTAAAACCAGTAGACAAATAAAATTATACCTTAGAACGGATTTAATAACGATCAAAGGCAAGGTTATTGATAATCATGGGAAACCCGTTGCGAAGGCAAAGATAACAGCAGTAGACGCCATCCAAGATCAAGCATATTTAGAAAATCATAAAGCCAGAACATGGACTACAATCTCCAATCCTGATGGATCTTATGAACTCATTGATCTTCCCCCAACTAATTTTTACCATCTTGGTGGATACCTCCAAGTAGACAAGCCAAATGCTCTTTCATATATAAATATTTATGTTGAGGCAGAGGGTTTTGTACAAAATAAGGGAAATATTCTTAAAGTTCCATTAGTGACAGATGAACAACTCGCGCCGGCACGAATTTTATTAAATATCTACAACAACGTACTTCGCAATAAGGGAAAACCGGAAGCAAAAGAGAGAGAATGTCTTAAATTTCCATCTAGTACTGGAAACGTAATAACCAGAATTGATATTGTGTTACACAAAAAATAGAATTTTAACTTGCAAATACTTGCTAAAATAGCAGTAGCAATAAATGTAAGTATTCAAGAAGGTTTTATGTATTCATATATAGATATCATTCTTGATTTCTTTATTAGAAATTTCCCCTCGCTAAAAGCTATTGCAATAGGCGGGCCGATAGCTTTATCTTAGGCTGCTTTTTGCCTGATGTTTGCCGGATTCTTGAAAATACGTAAGAATTGGAAGACGGGGTATACTATGATTGTGTCGGCGTAGATGCATATCAGGACGGCAATGATTTCACCTACCCGGTATTCACACTCAAGGAATATCTCAGACGAATTTATATCGCACAGCGCCAGCTAAACCCGGAATCCATAACGCTGACCCATTCCGGAGCCGACTTCTCCTGCCCGTCGGTAGAATTCTCCGACATTATTCTCATGGGAGAACAGTACAGACAAGGATGTTTTGACTATACTTATTATCTTGAATTCCGGACTCTCCGCCAGTTCAGGGCGGAAAACGCTGTCAATGTAGGCCCCTCTCGCATGTTTCTGCCGCAGTACAGACAGCGAGAAAAGATGGAAAGTCCCGAAGTCGCACTGCATACGCTCGGCCTTGTGATGTGCCACAACCTGATGCTGTATCCGAGCTTCATAAATCAGGAAATTATCACCCGGGTAAGGAACTTCCAATACGAATTCGGAATGAACGATGCCGAATTCTTCCCCTACTGGGAAAAGAATCCTTACGGAATCGCCTCAAGCAATCCGAATGTCATATGCAGTTTCTATAAGAATAAAAAGGGATTTCTTCTGAGCCTTCTCAATTCAACAAAGGATGAACAGACCTTCAAATTAAAGGTTGAAGATTCTTTAAAGGGCATGAAATTGCTTCTTTTTGAGCCATTGGTCAATAAAAAATCTCCAATAAGCCTTGATTCAGAAATCAAAGTCAAACCATATATGGCTGCCTTCGTTCTTATCGAAAATTAAACACGCTCAATGCCTGCGGGAACTGGAAACGGTCCCCGCTTTTTTTTATCCCATGCTAATGTTAAGCATTTAACAAAAACTTCGGAATAATTATGAAACTCATCTGGCGATTGGCAGGAAACCTGTTATAGTAACTGCGTGATATTAATAAAGAAAGTCAGGATAGATGGGAATCAAACTATGGAGGTCCCTCTGTGACACACTGGAAAACGCTGTAAATGAACTGATCGAAAAATGCTCGCTCCCGCGTCCGGTTGCTATACTTCTTGCGACAAGAGGTATAACGCCTGACAAAGTCGAGTCGTTTTTCAAGCCGACCCTGAAAGACTTGAGTGATCCTTACAGATTTCCTGGAGCCACAAAGGCAGTAGAGCGCTTATGGAGCGCTATTCAGAACCGTGAAACGATAATGATTCACGGGGACTATGATACAGACGGAATAACAGCCGCCGCATTGCTGTCCTCTGTACTAAAAGAAAACGGGGCGAATGTCGAATCATTCCTGCCTCACCGTTTTGACGACGGCTATGGATTCACACCCGAATCGCTGCGAAAATCCCTCGAGGCAATAGATAACAACTGCAAAGTTCTGGTTACAGTTGACTGCGGAATCAACAGCGTAGACGCGGTGAAGGAAGCCACGAAACGCGGAATAGACGTAATAATAACCGACCATCACGAACCGGCGGAGGAAATCCCGCCCGCACTGGCCGTACTGAACCCTAAACTCTACAGCGATTTAAGCGATATGCAGCTTCTCTCAGGAGCCGGAATGGCGTTTAAACTCTGCCACGCATTCGTAAAATACGGCAGAGAAAACAACCTGGGCGGTTTCACCACAAAGCTCGAAGACATACTCGACCTGGTGGCACTCGGAACAATCGCCGACATAGTACCACTCTTAGGAGAAAACCGGACACTGGTAAAAACAGGGATGAAGGTATTGCGCAAGCAGTTAAGACCAGGAATCAGGGCGCTTATAGAAACTTCCAAGATTTCCACAAAATTGAAGCCGTCTGACATTACTTTCAAGCTCGCGCCGAGGCTCAACGCCGCAGGAAGACTGGGAAATGCCAATGCCGCATTGGAGCTGCTCAACTCATTAAACATAGTCGACGCCTACAAATACGCCGACCTTCTCGAAAAATATAATATACAGCGCCAGGAAAAAGAGCAGGAAATATATGAAGAGGCACGCAAACAAATAGACATGACCATCAACGTGGCGGAATGCTATTCAATCCTCGTTGCCGGCGAAAACTGGCATCAGGGAGTTATCGGAATCGTCGCTTCAAGATTGGCCAGAGATTTCAACCGCCCGGTCATTGTGCTTACCATACAGGGCAATGATGCAAACGGCTCAGGAAGAAGTATCGGAACGCTGAATCTGGTAGAGGTACTTTCAAAGTCATCATACCTGCTTGACAGGTTCGGCGGACACCCGATGGCCGTCGGACTCGGACTTCAACGCGGCAATATCGCCAAATTCTATGAAGAGATAGAAAAAAATATCAGACTCTGCCTGACAAAGGACGACCTGGTCGACCGGATACAATACGATGGCACTGTCGAATTATTCGAGCTCGACGAAGAATTTTTCACGTACTTGGACTCGCTCGGCCCCTTCGGACATAGCAATGCCAGACCAACATTTATGTTAAAAAACGTTCAATGCCACAAGATATACCCACTGGGCCCCAAGCATTCGCGAGGAATACTCAAAGACAGAAAAAATGCACAGATGGAGTTTATCGCATTTAACCGGAGTATCGATTCAATACCACAGTCTGAGTTTGACGTAATAGCTTCACCGCAGATAAATGAATACCATGGCGAATCGCGGCCACAACTTCAGATAATCGATATTCAGCCTTGCTGAATTTCCACGGTCAACGGGCTTGAGAAATCAGTATTTGACTATAGATTAACACAGTGCCCGGATGGCGGAATGGCAGACGCAACGGACTTAAAATCCGTTTTCCGATGAGGAAGTGTGGGTTCGACTCCCACTCCGGGCACCATAATTAGCCTCAAAAATCAACTTACTCTCAAAAAAGCCATTTCTTTCTGATACGCTATTTTACGCCCCTTTTCAACTCGCGAAGCCCCCAAGTAGCCCACAGTATTTACGAGGCTATTCAAGCTCAAGAGCAATATGGAGCATTTGCAAGGTAAGCACACAACCCCATAAAGACAGGGAGTCGGTCAACTCAATTTTCAGCCCGTTGCATATATTTTTCCCGGTTGATCGAGAAACACCCCTGATGTATGCGCTTAGCCCCTAAGCTGGAGTACTTTTAAATCAAAGATTGGTGTAAATCTCCGAATAATCATATAACGTTTCTGCTCGGATTACAAGCGTCGAAATAGGGTTCATCTGGGGTGATATAGCCTCCAACCGCACCCGGCGCTGTATGCGGTCTGCACGAATTATAGAAGTTCACGTATTCCGAGGCCAGGCGCATACGAGCAGGCATGTGAAAAGCTGCATGAAACCCTGGATGATTTTTTGAGCTCCCCTCCGGCTGTAAAAACATCACCAGTTCAGCACACAATCCAAAAAATTAAAAACTCAGCCCAGCAGAGGTAGTCAGGTGACTAAACAAGTAAGTTCCGGACCTACTTCCTCCGTGAGCTGATATCCGTCAAGGCAATGCAATAAGGTTAAGATTGGAAAAGGGGCTTCAAATATGAATCAATTGCCGTGCCTATCCCAATTGAGTGAAGGGTCTTTTGTAATTTCTTTAACCCTTTCATCTATTATTGCGGATGATTTCTGAATGCGTTCTTCATATTTCTTCTTAAATTCCTGAAGACGTTTTTCTGTCTGTTCTATAGATTTCCGGTTCATTTCCATTTTAGAATTGAACTCTTTTTCTGTTTCCGTCTTTAGCTCGGCGAGGGCCTGCTGTTTTTCCTCATCGGTCTTCGCTTCTCTGTATTTGCGAACTGTTTCCTGAAGCTTTGCGTTTTCCTGCATCTTCTTTTCTCTTTTTTCTCTCATCAGCTTCTGGATTTCCTGCTTGAACGCTTCCAGATTTTCTTTCCGGAGTTTTTCAAGTTTTCCTTTTTCCTCATCCGAGAGGGATGATAGAAAAGGAGCCGGACGTTCTCCTCTTTCAGAGTTCTCTTTTCCCATCCCGTTTTTTTTCTGCGGGCGTTTTTTCATTTCTTTTTTCGCCTGCGGTCCTTCACTTTCGGCTCCGATGTCTTCCTGGGCACAGAGTTGCAATGATGCCAGTGCCGCGAGCAGTGTGATTCCCATCAGCTTTAGGATGCTCTTTTTCATTTTTTGTTCTCCTCTTTTTGGTTTATTATGAAACGACCTTCATTTGCTCTCTTATGATTAATGCGGACGTATCGATGATTGGTTGCGGAGCGAGTTCATTTATATGCGCGTCTATTTCGTTTCTGAATTTTTCAAGTTCATTAGTCATATCTATCGCCTTCCAGTTTTCACCCTGTGATATAAGTTGCAGCGGCGCCGCGGGCTGAGGCATGAGATATCCTTTTCCCATGCTAAGATACACTCCCGCCGTAAGTGCAAAAACGATGCACGCAGCCGCGGCTGAGAGGATCGACCACTTTAAAATACCTAGCGGTCTTGCCGTTTTATTCCGGGCATAGAGGTATGCCTCGTTCAGGATGGCCTTTTCTATGTCCTGTGGAATTTCTCTTGTCTTATGAGTTTCTATCTGCGAAAGTAGCAGCCATTCTTTATGGGCTGCGTTGCATTCAGGACATGCGGCAAGATGCTTTAATGTTTCGGCATCCACTGTTTCATTTTTGGAGAAAAGTGCTTTTTCCCATGATTCCATACATTTCATCGCTCGCCTCCTTTCAATTTCCACTTTTCAAGAAGTACTCTAAGTTTTTTCAATGCGTACTGCATGCGTCCCAGTGCCGTATTTATCGAAGAACCTTGAATCTCAGCTATTTCTTTGAAAGATACTCCGTCCTGTCGCAGAACAAATACCTCTCTTATGTCTTCTGAGAGCTCTTCTATTGCCCACGCCAACGCTTTTTGTAGATCGAGCATTTCCATTTCTTTCCAAGGCTCAATCATTTTTTCATCGCACGTATATTCCAGAAACTCTTCTATCTCCCGGGTCTTGTCCACATGTTTTTCTTTCCTGAAGTGGTCAATCAAAAGATTATGCGCTATTCTCATCATCCATGCAGAAAACCGCTGCTCCTTGCCGAACAAACCCATCTGGCGGACGGCCTTTATCCAAGTCTGCTGGAATATGTCATCCGCCAACTGGTGTTGCCCCGGCACCAGCCTGTTCAGATACGAATAGAGCGGCCTCTTATAGCGTTCGTAGAGCAGGGCAAACGACTCAGCATCCCCTTCTATGAACGACCGTACAAGCTCAAT
>MHBG01000059.1:79276-100484 GCA_001804785.1 Lentisphaerae bacterium GWF2_45_14 | reverse complement strand
AAGACAAATGCTAATATAACAAGGTAGCGATATGAATTTACCATTTACACAAAATTATAAACAGAGCCCAATTTACCACCTCATTCAGGTCTGCGCTTGGCCCCCTAAGCTGGAGTACTTTTAAATCAAAGATTGGGGTAAAAGCTCCGAATAATCATATAACGTTTCTGCACGGATTACAAGCCACCTTTTTCTCCGTCATATTTTTTGTGCAGAGGGCGTTTGCCGCAGGGACATTCAACAATTCGGGATTCATCATCAAGTACGCATTGCTCGCCGAATATTCGCACCATGTCTTTGAAGGTGTTCATCTTCGACAACTTAGGATGCTTTTCAAAACGTTCGATCAATCGCAGCATGTCCCATCCGAGTTGTTCGCGATTGTCGCATTCATGATTCGTGACGTTTTACCTGGACAAGAAAACGTTTCGTAGTCAGGAACAACAACACCGAACGGCTCCAGTCAGCCATGTTGCTGAAAACATGAGTCGAGTCCAGACGCTGTTTGTCAACTTCAATATTCAACTCGCGGATTATTGTCTCGGTGACATCCTCCATCAACTTCTGAGCAAGCGCTTTTTCCCGGAATATTTTCAGATAGCGTTCCAGCGTGCGGATTCCCAGCTTCAAATTATCAGGCTGGATTTTCAACGCATATTGAATCTTCAAATCGTAAAGATATTTATCGACGGTTTCTTCATTCGACCATCCGAATGGTCGAAGAGGAGTATTTGCCGGGGATCGCGCCTTGTAATCATTTTAATCTATAAACTCCTTATGGATAAATAGATATAATACAGGATCTCGAGGGAAAGTCAACCGTATAAGCTAATAGATATTAGAATTTATTGAGCTTGTCGCGCCAAAATGACTTTTGGCGGCATCATCCATTAGGTCAGGATAGGATGGGATGGCGCCGGGGCTGTTCTTTTTTTTTTGCGCACTTGACTCTGATACGTAATGTTGTTTATTAATGGGAGATTGTAGCTAGGGGGTAAAGAAAATGAGCGATGACATCAGACGTTCGAGTTATAGTCTTGGAATGGTAATAAAGACCGGCTGGCTCGAGTTCCTTAAGAATTTTAATACCATCATTCCTATCACCTTGCTGGTATATATCCCTGTGAATATAGTTCTCTCATTCGTTCCGGTTGATCACCTGATTGAGAATTACGGAATAAAAGGATTTGAGATATATCTGAGGATAGTTCAGCTGCTGAAATTCTTCTTCGGAGTACTTGTTACAATGTCTGTTGCCAAGATTATAGAGCTGTCAATATCCGGTCAGGAAATTACGTGGAAGCGGGCATTCGGCTTCTCTCTCAGCCGCTGGAGCGCATCTGTCGGAACAGGGATTCTCTGCGGTTTGATTGTGTTCGGCCTGCTCTTGCTTCTGATTATTCCCGGGATCATATGGGGACTTTATTACACGTTCTTTATATATGTTGTTGCTCTTCGCGGGCTTTCAGGAAAGAAAGCGCTTAACTATTCAAAGGTGATTGTGAAGGGGCAATGGTGGAAAGTCTTCTCCTATTTGCTGGTGGTAGGGATTTGCGGGTTTCTTGCGTCGCGGCTGGCCGGACTTCCTTTTGGGCGTATACCCAATAATGTGCTTATGGGCATTATATCAGGAACGATTATGGATATTGCTTCAGTTCCCTTTACGGTAATGGCGATTATTTTCTTTCTAAACAATGATTATATAAAGCAGCAGCAGACGGAAGTTGCGGAAGCCGTGCAAGGAGCGGAATCCGCGGAACCAGCTTCCGAAACCCCTTAATCCTTTGATGTTTAAGGCATTCATGGATCCAGAGATGGTCCATTCCTGGCTTGATCCGGATAATAGGCCCAATCAGGATGGCTTTGAAGGCAGTTGAGGGCTAGCGGCGTTACAAAAAAACCGCCCTTTCCTCTACTATCTTTATTTACGCTCCGTCACTTGAATAGTTCCACCGAGAACTTAAATTTAATAACCGACTTATAATTTGCCAGGGGAAGCAGATGGCCGAAATATCGAATGTACCAATATATATAATTGATGATGATGAAAATATCGTCCTTATCGTGCGCAAGGCGCTCGAAATGAATGGCTATATGGATATACAGGTAGCTACTTGCGGTAAAGATGCCGAAGCGTTGCTGAAGCTGCCCTCCGGCGCGGTAAAGAATAATGACACCGTACAGCTTGCCGGGCTTAAAGTTATAATTCTTGACATAATGCTTCCCGACATCAATGGCTTCGAACTCTGCCGCCAGATAAAAGACAAATTTCATGATTCGCTGGTAGTACTTATTTCCGGATTCAGCATAGACGACTTGCACCAAAGAATAATGGAGTCGGATGCTGACGATTTTCTGACAAAACCCTTCAGCCCTATAGAGCTTGTGGCGCGAATAGACCTTCTCATAAAAAAGTATATCCATTACTCCGTGGCATTCAAGGAAACTCCAAAGCTAGCCCAGGCAGATGGTAGAAACAGTGTGCCTCACATCGGCGATAGTGTTGACGAATTTCAGATTATTGACTCGCTCGGCTGGGGAAGATCATCCATTGTTTACAAGGTTATCGAAAAAAAATCAAAAAAGGCTTTTGCCGCGAAGCTGCTCACCCGCTACGCAATGGATATGGACGAAGTGGTGGAACGCTTTGAGCATGAAGTCAGCATCATGGCCAGGCTGCAGCACCCCAACATCATAAGATTTTACAGGATGGGCAATTACAACGGGTGCCCTTATATCCTGATGGACTATGTCTACGGCATCAATCTTGAGGAATTCATTATAACAAAGGGCCGCCCCAATTTAAAAACACTGATCAACGTCATGGAGCAGACGGCCTCCGCAATATCGGAAATACACGCACACGGTATAATACACAGGGATATAAAGCCGAAAAACCTTATGATAGAACTCGGTAGTGGCAATGTTAAGCTGACGGATTTCGGGATAGCTGTCTTTACGACAGAGGACCCGTCAATAACAAGGGATGGCTTTATTGTAGGAACTCCTCTTTACATGGCCCCGGAGCTTTTCAGCGGAGGCGCGGCATCTGTGGCATCGGACATTTATTCCTTTGGCGTAGCTTTTTTCCAGTTTGCGTCCGGCGCTCCGCCCTTTACAGCGAGGACGAATACGGAGCTCTTCAATCTGCATAAAAACAAGGAACCCGAGCCGATAAGCAGTTTTGTAAAAGATATTCCCATAGAACTTGAGAAACTTATTATCGGAAAATGCATGAGGAAGCTTTCATCGGACAGACCGTCATCAATGAATGATGTATTGCAGGAAATCAAAAATATCCGGAAGAAATACATAAAGGAATAAGGTGTAGTATTTTTCTTGTCAATCCCCGGAAAGCACATCTGATCAAATGTTTACAACGGAATCAAAAGAACAGCCTGAAATGTCGCGAAGCCTTACGGAAAATACGCTTAGGGGAGAAGTCAACAGAGTTGTTTTCGAAAGCTGCGACGAGGCTTATTCCGTTTTCAAAATAGTCGATCTTCAGGGAGTGGAGCACACGGCGGCCGGCCCAGTGACCGGAGTCTACGCAGGACAAGGCATTGAAGTTACCGGCTCATGGGAAAATCACAAAGAACACGGGAAACAGTTCAAGGTAAGAGAATATAAATTTACATTACCTGCTACCGAAGAGGGGCTTAAGCGCTACCTTGCTTCAGGAATAGTTCCCGGAATAGGACCTAAAACTGCGGAAGCAATCGTCGGTCATTTCGGGTTGAAAGCACTGGAAATACTCGACAAATATTCCTCTCGCCTTAAAGAAATACCCGGACTTGGGAAAAAGAAAATCGAAGCCATAAAAAAGGCTTGGCAGGAGCATGCCGAAAAAAAGGAAATACATATATTCCTCCAAGGACTGGGCATAACACCGGCCTATTGCGCGAGAATTATAAAAACTTACGGGGATAACGCCGCTGACGCAGTCATGGGAAATCCCTACGCCCTCGCCGACGATGTGAACGGGATCGGATTTTTGATGGCCGACAGAGTCGCTGACAAGTTAGGGATCGGACACAAGGACATACGTCGCTTGAAGGCTGGAATCCTCTATGCCTTGACCCGCCTTTCACAGAGCGGGCACAGCTGTTGCCCGGAAGAAAATTTCATAAATTATTCATGCGACCTTCTCGGAGTGGACGAATCTGGCACGCGTGCCGGACTCGAAGAGGCCGTGAGTCTTAATAAAGCTGTTATTGACGATGGTTTAATTCCCGGAATGCGAATGATTTACGACAGGGCAATGTTCAAGGCCGAGACGGAGCTTCCGCTTCTTCTCGACAGAATTGCTTCTTCGAGGCGTCATTACGGGCAACGGCTCGCTAAGATAAAAGTTGTTCAGAGCGGAGCACACCTCAGCGAGAAGCAGATGTCTGCCGTCGAAGCCGTAAGTAATTGGCCTCTAACTATTATTACCGGAGGTCCCGGCGTCGGTAAAACAACCGTTGTCGGCGAAATCGTAAAAAAGGCCTTTGCCGCGAAAATAAAAGTTTTTCTCTGTGCTCCTACGGGGCGCGCCGCGAAAAGGCTTTCTGAATCCTCCGGACTCAGCGCGATGACCATTCACAGAATGCTCAAGTGGGAACCTGCCGAAAAAAAATTCATGCATGGCATCGATTCTCCGCTCAGATGCGGGCTTCTTATCGTGGACGAAGTCTCGATGCTTGATTTGCCTCTGGCGGTCTGTCTTTTCCGCGCACTGCGTGCGGGGACTAGCGTCGTACTTGTCGGCGATGCCGACCAGCTGCCTTCTGTCGGTCCCGGAAGAATACTGAACGACCTCATTGACTCAGGGATTTTTCCCGTTACGAAACTTACCGAAATATTTCGTCAGGGTGCGGGCAGCAGGATCATATTCAATGCTCACGCAGTAAATCACGGAAGGATGCCGGAACTACCCGAGATAAGTTCTAAAAAAGAACTCGCGGACTTCTACTGGATAGAGCAGGAAGATCCTGAAAAAGTACTTGATATTATTAGAAAAATGATTACTGAAAGAATCCCCTTGCGCTTCGGCTTCGATCCCCTTTCCGAAATACAGGTGCTTACCCCGATGAACCGCGGAAACTGCGGAACATTCGCGATAAACAAACTTCTTCAGGAAAGCCTGAACGACGGGCAGAAAGTAGTTTTCAAAGCCGGGGAAAGGCTATTCAAGTCGGGTGACAGGGTAATGCAGATACGCAATAATTACGATAAAAATGTTTTTAACGGCGACATGGGCAGGATTATCAATATAGACCACAAGGCATTGAGCTTCACGGTGCTTTACGATTCAACGCGTGTGCTTTACGAATTTGGAGAGGCCGAGGAGATTGTCCACGCCTATGCCATCACTGTCCACAAGTCGCAGGGCAGCGAATTTTCGGCCGTCATAATACCGCTTTTGACCCAGCATTATATGATGTTGAGACGTAAGCTGTTATATACCGGTATGACCAGGGCTAGAAAGCTGCTTATCCTGATCGGGAGCCGTAAGGCTATAGGAATGGCTGTTAGGAACAGCGCCGAAGAACCGAGATATTCAATGCTTATCGAACGCCTTAAAAAACTTTCAGGGAGAGACAAGTGAAAAACGCTGAATTTAAATTCATGACTCCGGTCAACGCGCCGGAAAAACTCCTAAGTCTGGACATGGATTCCGTGGTCACAGGAAGCGGGTCGTGTTTTGCCGAAGATATGCTTGAGCGGCTTTTCTCGTTGGGTATAAAAGGTTTGACAAATCCGTGCGGGACCCTCTACAATGCCGTTTCAATGTATAATCACTTCGAACGTGCCGCCGAAAAACGACTCTATTCGGCGGCGGATTTTTTTGAATATAACGGGCTTTGGAACGGCTGGGAACATCACGGAAGTTTTTCAAAAGCCTCGCTTGAAGAAGCCGTTGAGCTTTCCAATAGAAAACTGGTAGAGTTTAGAACGCTTCTTGAAAAAAGCTCAATGTGTATTGTAACACCTTCCTCGTCAGTTGTTTATGAACACCTTCCCGAAAAAAGAATTGCCGCCAACTGTCACAAGCTGCCGGGCAAAGAGTTTTCGAGACGCCTCCTGGAATATGAGGAGAACCTCAATGCACTGAAGGGAATAGTGGAGGCGATAAGGAGGCTTAACAAGGATTGCTCGATAGTCTTTACTGTTTCGCCGGTAAGGCACTATCCGGGCGAATTGACACTAAACACCTTAAGTAAGTCGCTGCTCTTTGCTGCGCTCAAAAGCTGTATGGAGAAATTTCCGGATATGGTATATTTCCCTTCTTACGAGATAGTTATGGATGAATTAAGAGATTACCGGTTCTATAATGAGGATATGCTGCACCCGAACGAATTGGCCCGCAAAATAATATTTGCCCGTTTTACAAAGACATTTTTCTCTTCCGAAGCCATAGAAATAATGGAAAAATCTGAAAAGGCGCTTAAGTTCTCCAATCATATCAGAATGCGACAGCCATTCGGCTGAACATAACTGTTTGCTGATGTAAACGGGAAAGTTATTTTGGACTTATTGTGAAAGAACTTTATTTTTTCAGTGATTACCTTAATGAAAAGTATGGCCGACCCCTTTACAGGGTTCCGGTCGATCTTCCCTTTTCCTGCCCGCACAGGATGAAAAAATCGGGGAGTGGCTGTGTGTTTTGTCCGGAGGACGGCGCACGGGCACGGCATCTTAAGAACAATCTCAACATAAAAGAGCAGATAAATAGCGGTGTGAAATATGTTAAGAACCGTTACAACACTCAAAGCCCGTATATAATTTATTTTCAGTCATTTACAAATACCTTTGGGGATATTTCATCAATTCGTTCACTATATTCGGAGGCGCTTTCCTGCGAGGAATTTTCCGTACTTATCACGGCGACAAGGCCGGACTGCCTGTCTGATGAAGTGCTTGACTATCTCGAAGAGCTGAACGAAAAATATGAGTTGTGGGTCGAGCTTGGCGTACAGTCAGCAAACGACAAAACACTTGAGAGGATAAACCGCGGGCACAATTTTTCCGCCGTCGAGGATGCTGTCGCAAAACTGAATTCAAGGAATATAAAGTCTGCGGCGCATGTGATTCTTGGCCTGCCCGGCGAAACGGAAGAAGATTTCATATATACGGCGCGGAAGTTAGCGGAACTTCCTTTTTCCGGCGTAAAAATTCATAATCTGTTGGTTTTAAGGAAGACACCGCTGGCGTCAATCTATGAAAAGGAGAAGTTCAAAGTTCTCAATGAATACGAATATGCCTCAGCGCTCAGGGATTTTCTGCGCGAGACGCCCGAAAAAAGGATAATAATGAGGATTCAGTCAGACGCTCCCGAAGCGGACATAATCGCCCCTAAATGGTGGATGAAGAAAGGGCAGTTTCTGGATTATTTCAAGAATTTTTTCTCGGGCGTGACCGACGGGGGAAGCAAAATATCATCGGTAAAGACCGATGACGGCTCATACACTCTCTACCACCCGGTCTACAAGCAGAATTTTCATTCAGGGGCCGGAGCGCAGTCAGAGTCATTGTTTAAATTTATAAATCCTTGCAGGATAAAGGAAAAGCTCGAGGAAGGAAGAACCGTTGAGATTCTCGATATCGGTTTTGGACTCGGATGGAACGTTGTCAAAAGTGTCGAACTTTCGGAAAGTCTGGGGACTGGTTATCTTAAAATACTTTCCCTGGAAAAGGACGTTAAAACCCTTGAGGCCGCGCTTTCGCTGCCGGAGATAAGCGCTCTTCATGCCGAAATACTTTCAACACTTCTCAATGGTAATATCTGGAAAGGAAAAAAAACAGAGGTCGAGGTAATTTTTAACGATGCCAGGAGCAGTGTCAGGAAATGTCAGCGCAGATTTGACGCGGTATATCTCGATGCTTTTTCGCCCGACAAAAACCCCGAGCTTTGGACTTATGACTTCATAAGAAAGCTTAAAGGCCTTATGAAGGAAGATGCGGTACTCGCGACCTATTCAGCCGCATTTCCGGTGAAAGGAGCACTCATAAGGTCCGGGTTTCATACAGGCGAATCCCCGGCCTTCGGAAGGAAAAATGGAGGTGCTGTGGCCTCTCTCAAGGAGTCCTTTATTGATAAGGCAATGGACCCGAAGGAAAGAAATATTGTGACACTTTCGACGGCAGGGCTTTCCTACCGCGATCCTGAATTGACCGCAAGTCCTGAAATAATACTCTCCATCCGTAAAAAAACCGTTGAAAAACTAAGGTACCTCGGCATCCCCAAATGGTACCAGGCAAAGATAAAATAATTTGTTTACAGAATAGCTGTTATTTCTTTTTCGATGGATGCGGGACTGGTGGCGGATGCAAATCTCTTGATGACGGAGGAATCCTTGCCAACAAGAAATTTAGTAAAATTCCATTTTACGGCCTCCGTTCCCAGTATTCCGGGAGCTCTCTGTGTCAATTCCTTGTACAGAGGGTGGGCGTTGTCGCCGTTTACGTCTATTTTTGAAAACATTGGGAAAGTAACTCCGTAGTTAAGTTCGCAGAATTTGCCTATCTCCTCTTCGGCGCCAGGTTCCTGATGATTGAACTGGTTGCAAGGAAAGCCAAGGACAACAAAGCCTCTGTCTTTATATTTTTTGTAGAGTTCCTCAAGGCCCTTGTACTGCCCGGTGAAGCCGCATTTGCTTGCGGTATTCACAATGAGCATGACTTTATCGGCATACTGCGACAAGTCACATTCTTTTCCGTCAATGGTCTTCAGTGGAATCGTGTAAATAGTGTCCATAAATTTCCCCCCGTTTACAATTACCCTATACCCAAAACTATCTTTATCAAAAAAACTTGACAAAAAGGGGGAGTGCGGTTATTATATGTTTACAATGTAAAACATATTGTTCTATAATGTGAAACAAAAATGATTCAATCAATAGGAAAAGCGGTAAAAATACTGAGGTTCGCCGCGGAAAGTAAAAGTGGAATACGCCTTTGCGAACTTTCCCGCGCCTGCGAAATGAGCCGTAACACCGTTTATAATTTGGCTGAAACGCTTGTCCAGGAAGGGCTTCTCGCGAAGACTGCGGAAAGCAGATATATAATAGGAGAAACGATAGGCGAACTTGCAGGCAAATCGACGGGACGACTCGAAAAAGCTGAAAAAATACTTCGCCGACTCCACTTAAAGTATCCTGATTCACATATTTTTTATTCGGAACTCGGAGCATCTGATGTGATAGTGCGCTTTCACTATACTCCTGGTCGGCCCGGTATCGCGGTATATCCTGATACTATGACTCTGCCCCTGTATTTGACCGTTGGGGGGCTGGTTTTTCTGGCTTTCGCTCCGGATGAAAAACTTGTTGCGCTGCGCATGAAAAATCCTTTTGAATATCATGGACTTCAGGCATGGGGAACAATGGGGAAATTTGCAGACGGCCTTGAGTCGGCACGTAAAAAAGGATATGCGGAAACTCCCGGCATCGTGCCGGAGACAACATTTAAGGTCGGAATGCCCGTGTGGGACAAATCCGGAATGATTGCATCAGCGATAACCTTCGACCTTAAGAACTTTGAAAAATCCAAACGTAAAGAGACCTTGGGAGATGTGTCGAAAACGGCATCCGAAATAGGCAATATTGTGTATATATGAAAGAATAGGAGATATGATGAAATCAATGGTTGAAAAAGAGAAAAAAATCCCGGTATCGGGGGCTTATGACGTTGTCGTTGTCGGCGGCGGAATCGCGGGAGTCGCGGCTGCGGCCGCGGCATCAAGAAACGGAGCTAAAACCTGTCTTATCGAAAAAGAATACGGCCTTGGCGGACTTGCAACACTTGGTAATGTAATTATCTATCTTCCGCTCTGTGACGGAATGGGCAATCAGGTAATAAAAGGCCTCGGCGAAGAGTTGCTCAAGCTTTCGATAAAAGACGGCTACGACGAGATTCCCGACTGCTGGAAAAAGAGGAACGGCGACAAGAAGGAGCGTTCAGAAAAGAGATACCGTGTGGATTTCAACCCAATGTCATATATGCTTGAACTTGAAGAATTCATATGCAAAAATGGAGTCAAGCTCTATTATGATACGAGACTTTGCTCAGTCATAAAGGATCAGGGGTTGATAAAAGGACTCATCGTCGAAAATAAGGGCGGACGCAGCGTAATAGCCTGCGGCGCCGTAGTCGATGCATCGGGCGATGCGGATGTCTGTTTTCACGCCGGAGAAAAAACGGTATCACTTAATACAAACGTGCGTGCGGGCTGGTTCTACTATTTCGATGGTAAGAAAGTTCAACTCAAGCCGTTTACGAAATGGTATAACGCCGACGGAAGCTTCCGTTCTGAATCAGGCCGCGCATTCAGCGGAACCGATGCTGATGATGTTACGGATTTTGTTCTTGAAACAAGAAAGATGCTTAAAAAGGAACTAATCAGCCTCAAGAAGGAAAATCCGAAGATTGATCCGCTCTTCATGACGTCAATTCCAGCAATGAGAATGACACGAAGGCTCCGGGGAAAAATAGAACTGGAAGAATCGCATGACAAGCACTACTTCGACGATTGCGTTGGAATGACAGGCGACTGGCGCAAAAACGGACCAGTTTTTTATATTCCGCTGAGAGCGCTTGCTGCAGTCAAAACCGGGAATCTCATAACTGCCGGACGCTGTATTTCAGCAAAAGGCGAGGGATGGGACACAATGCGTGTAATCCCGACGTGTGCGGTGACCGGAGAGGCGGCCGGGGCAGCTTCGGCTATGCTTTGTTCCGCAAGGAAAAAGTCGTTTGCCGAACTTGATATACCCCGGCTTCAAGACCTTCTGAAAAGCCAGAACGTACTTATTGACAGAAAGTTTGCCATCAGCTGACAAGCGGCGAAAAAGCGAGCTTGAAGTTGAATTTCTTCTCGGTTATTTTGTAGTTGTCGAATGTTGCCGGGCCGCATGAACCGCTGCCGAGTCCGCACTGTTTATGGTCAAGACTGACGGTGATAAAATCGCGTTTCGGCAGTTCATTTGTATGCCCTGCTTCTTCAATATCCTTTGTCGTGAAATAGTGCGCGCTGAAGTTGATGAGCGGCAGCCCTTCGACTTTGAACCCTGCTCCCTTGAGATCGCGGAAGGAAACATTTCTTACGGCTTCGCGGTTTCCATTTTCCTGCGGATAGAGATATGGCGTATAGAGACCGTCAACAGTATTCGAATATAAGCCGACGGGATTAGCCTGGATACTGTCGGAATAGCATTCGCCGGGACCGTGACCGAACCATTCCACAAACTCCATATTGATAGGTATTTGCATCTGGAGCCCGATTCGCGGAAGGTGCGGCATATTTTCCGAAATCTCACCCGAACATTCAAGCAGGACTTCGCCGGAACTGAAGAATGTGTAAATATATTCACACTCTATTCCGCAGGGAGTGTAGGATGGAGGCGCGACATGAGCCTTAACCTTTATGACGGCCTTTTCTGAAGAATGGGAAACGAGTTCCGAAGAATATGTTTTATGTTGCATAATATTCATATTCTCTTTCTTCCACTCCGCGATGAAGCAACGGTCGTTATCGATGGGGGCGCGCCAGAAATTGAAGCGGGGCCCTGCGGTAATAAGGTTTTCGCCGCAGAGTTTCCAGGACGCAAGGCGTCCGTTTATTTTATCGAAGACGAACGAGAAGTTTTCGCCAGTAAGTTCTATGGAATTAAGCTTTTCGGAGACACTAAGTTTTCCGGCTGTCTTCGCGGAGCTGAACTTTGTCTTCAATTCACCGGCGATCTTCAATTGTTCGAAGGCGATGACATGTCCCGATTCCGCCCAGGAGCGCGGTTCGGCGAGAATGAACTTCATGTTGATAAAATATTCGCCATCGGCCTGAATCTTTGATTTAAACGGGATTTTCAGTACCTTTCCCATGCCAGCCGCAATATCAAGACTTTCGAGACGGCCTGATTCGACAACCACACCGTTCCTGCTTATTTCCCAGAGAGGGATAAGATGAGAGAGCCCTATGAAATCATAACGGTTAATGACTTTGATCTCGCCTTTTTTCATGTTGATGGGCAGGATATTTACTGGCTGTATGACCTTTTTATATTCAAGAAGTGAGGGGGACGGCTCCCTGTCAGGCGAAACGAGTCCGTCGCAGACGAAATTACCATCGTTGGGCACGTCTCCAAAATCGCCCCCGTACGCGAAATATTCCTTGCCGTTCGCATCTTTCATTCTTATGCCATGATCAAGCCACTCCCAGACGAAACCGCCCTGCATGTTCTCATGGCTGTAGAAGAGATTCCAGTATTCCTTAAAGACTCCGGGTCCATTGCCCATTGCGTGGGCATATTCGCAGAGGATGACGGGGATTTTATGTTTGTGTTTTTCTGCGGCTTCGACACACGCTTCGGGAGACATATACATCTGGGAAGCTAACTGGGCTTCTTCACATTCAAGATCGCGATCGAAATGGAGCATGCGGCTGGGGTCACGTTTCTTTGTCCACTTCGCGTTTTTCTTCATATTTTCGCCGAATTTGCATTCGTTGCCGAGCGACCATATTATGATTGATGGGTGGTTTTTATAGGCTTCGACCATTTGTTCGATGCGGTCATGGTAGGCCTTTTCCCATTTAGGGTCGTCGTTTATTACGGAAGTTTCGTAGCCCAATCCGTGGTTTTCGAGGTCGCATTCGGCAATCATGTAGAGACCATATTCGTCGCAGAGTTCATAGAACTCCGGCGAGTTTGTGTAGTGTGATGTTCTCACTGCATTTATGTTATGCTGTTTCATTACGAGCACATCCTGAAGGAGAGTCCTGTATGGAACCGCGCGTCCTGAATCGGGATGGAAGTCGTGACGGTTGACTCCTTTTATCATCACGGCCTTACCGTTGACAAGCATATTGCCGTTCTTAAGCTCTACCTTGCGGAATCCGACTTTAAGAGCCTTGTAATCAACAGCTTTTCCATTTTCTTCGACAGTAATAGCAAGCGTATAAAGGGCGGGATTTTCGGCATTCCATTTTTCGGGATTGACGACATTTGCGGAAGATTTTACTTTAACGTCTTTTCCCGCAGGGCAATTGAAAGAAGTCTTGGACTCAATGACTTCAGAGCCGTTTTTATCGATAAGTTTATAGCATATGCGGCCTTTTTTCACCACCTTGGAATGGTTTTTAACAATGGATTCTATTTCGAGGACGGAGTCTTTGTATTTTGAATCCAATTCGGTTTTTACGAATACATCGTAGAGTTCAGTTTCTGGCACGGAGAGAAGATAAAGGTCTCTGAAAATTCCGTTGAGCCACCAGTAATCCTGGTCTTCGAGGTATGTTGCGTCGGACCACTGCATAACCTGAGCGGCCATGCTGTTTTCGCCGCTTCTGAGAAGCTTCGTAACGTCAAACTCGGCGGGCAGGCGGCTGCCTTTGCTGAAACCGGCCTGAACACCATTGATCCATACGAAGAACGCGGACTCTACGCCTTCGAAGCGTAGGTATACCTTGCGATCTTTCAACATTTCGGGAAGAACACTGAAATTTCTAACATAGCATCCGGTCGGATTCTCTGTAGGAATAAAAGGCGGGTTGACGGGAAAAGGGTACATTACATTGGTGTAATGGGGTTTGCCGTAGCCCTTCATCTGCCAGCATGAAGGGACTTCCAGGTTGTCCCATTTTGACACATCGTAATTTTTTTCATGGAAATTTTCTTCGGCTGCCTCTTGCGGGCTTCCGGTATATTTGAACTTCCACGAGCCGTTCAATGATTTGAAAAAGGGACTATGTCTCCTGTGACACATCAGAGATTCGGTGGTTGAAGAGAATGATGCGAGAGACGTTCTAGGCGTGATTCTTCCGATATTTGTGACTTCAGGATTTTCCCAGAGATTCATAATTTTATAACCTCAGTTAATTGGTATTGCTTATTTGATATTATAGTCGATACTTTCTATATTAGAATAGCTTTTATGGTAAAAATAATATGTTAAATGGTAAAAGATGAAAAAAGGCGTATGGAATTTCAGTCCAAGATCGGTATACCGTTCGCTCGGCGGGACGGGCTCGCAGGAAAGAATAGGGGCGGGATTTATCGACAAGACGGGCAGAAAAGAAGACTTTGTCAACAGTTCGACGCACTGCTATTCAATCGTTTATGTGATAGAGGGGGAGGGCGAATATGTAGACCGTCAGGGGAATCGTTTCATTCTGCGTCCCGGATATTTTTTTCAGCGCTTTCCCGATGTGCCGCATTCAAATTACATAAACTCGGAAAAATGCTGGAGGGAATGCTTCATCGATTTTGGAAAGGAACTTTTCAGCGCGTTCTCTCTTGCGAGGATAATAAGGCCGGAATATGTGTCGGGCAATATCGGGCTGGACATGGGGCTTGTGCGGTCGATAGAAGAACTGACAGAGCGTCTTGAGGCGGCGAGCGAGGAAACTTTACCCTTGATAGTATGTTCGGCGGCGGAACTTTCCTTGAGTATATTCAACAGATACACATGCCTTGGAAAAGAAAAAGAAGACTCGCTGATTGTGGAAAAGGCCTGCCGTGTTCTGGGCCAAAACCTTGACAAGCGTATAAAGGTCGAAGAGGTTTGTGCGGAAGAGCACTGGGGCTATGAGAGTTTTAGAAAAATTTTCACACGGCAAATGGGAATATCGCCAGGACGTTACCGGGTAAGAAGAAGAATCGACACGGCATGCCAGATGCTGATGGACTCTGGAAAGAATATAGGCGAAATCGCATTGGCTCTGGGTTATCTTTCGGCCTATGAATTTTCCAGCCAGTTCAAGAAGTTCACGGGGGTCTCGCCGAAAAACTTCAGGGCAAAAAAAGTCAGCATCAGAATATCGAAGAAAACTTCTTCTTAATATCGACAATGACCTCTTTATTGAAGCCGGGATAGGCTGAATCAATAGCAATGCTCACAAGAAGCCCGGCACACATGAACGCCATAACAAGATTGCTTCCTCCGTAGCTTATGAAAGGGGCAGGCATGCCCTTTGTCGGAAAGGCTCCAGAGATGACACCGATATTAATGGATGCCTGTATTATTATTACGGCTGTGGCGCCGAAGCCGAGCAGCATTCCCTGCTTATTCTGGCTGGAGATGCTTATTTTCAATGCGAAATACATAAATGAAAGATAGCCTGCGATAATGAGGAGAAGCCCGGCGTAGCCAAGCTCTTCGCCAACGATTGAAAGAATGAAATCAGTATGAGCTTCTGGTAAATATTTGGCTTTCATCCGGCTTTCCATGAAGCCAAGCCCGCCCCAATGGCCGGAGCCGAGCGCGAGAAGAGAATTCCAGAGCTGATAGCCGTCAGTTTTCTGACATATTTCCGGGTTTGTGTAGGTAGTAAGACGCGACCATCGCTCAGGGTCAAAGTTTTTAAGATAAAAAAGGATTGTCGGCGGAACGATTAAAAATGGAGGAATAAGCCATCTAAGCTTGAGACCGGAGACGAAAAGCATGAGGACCGCAACGGCCGCAAGAAGGGTCGTTGTTCCCAGGTCTTTGCCGAGAAGGACAAGCCCCATAATCGGAGCAATGATAATAAAGACGGGGAAAAGGCCCTTGAAAATATCATTTATATAACGCATTCTGTCAGAACAGCTTCTGGCAATAAAAAGGATCATGGCGACCTTGGCGAACTCAGATGGTTGAATATTTCCCAGTCCCGGTATTTTTATCCAGCGGTGGGCGCCCTTCACGGCGGGGAAAAAGAAGTCGGCGATGACCAGCAGGAACATGACAAAACAAGCAAAGGGTACACTATAGTCAGAAAGGCGTTGGTATCCTATAAGAAATATTGCGGTGGCTCCGGCAAGCCCGACGCATGCCCACATAAACTGTTTCATGAAAAACGCGGATCCCGCCGTTCCGAATGAAGTGGAGTAGAGCATGGTCAATCCGAAAAGGACCATTACAGCCACCGTAATAATAAGACCTACGGCGTAGACGAGAAGACTTTTTCCTTCGTGGAAATTCTTTGCGGCTAATGTTTCGTGTTCCGGGAATTGTATATTTCTCATTAACTGACCTTCTGAAATCTGAACCCGGTAATATAACATCTTAAATATCTTTTAAAATTTGGATTTGCTTCTTTTGGCGTTTAATATTAGAGGGAACGGAGTCCGAGATAAAAGAATGAGAAATTTCATAGAAAAAAATTTTATTGTCATCGCGGTGGCGATGACCGCCACCGCAATGGTGTTTCCGCATGCTTTTACGTGGGCAAAAGCTTTTCTTCCAGTTATGCTAGGGCTTATCATGCTCGGGATGGGACTCACGCTGGAACTCAGCGACTTTTCGAATGTATTCAAACACGGCAAAGCTCTTTTTATCGGCATTGCGGCGCAGTATCTGATAATGCCGTTTCTTGGATATCTGGTAAGCCGGATATTCATGCTCGACGAAGCCGCGCTCATAGGCATGATGCTTTTGGGGGCCTGTCCGGGCGGAACGGCGTCAAATGTTGTCACATACATAGCAAGAGGGAATTTACCGCTTTCGGTGAGTATGACGCTGGTTTCTACACTGGCGGCCCCTTTGATGACGCCTCTTATTGTCGAGTTTTATATAGGAAAGAGCGTGCCGGTCCCATTCTGGGGAATGCTGATAAACATGTGCCTGATTGTAATGCTGCCTGTCGCGTCCGGAATTCTTATCCGGCATTTCAGTCCCTTTTCAGCAAAGAAACTTTGCCCTTACATGCCATCCTTTTCGATACTAATGATAGTAGTTGTAATTGCTGTTGTGGCGGCGCTTAACTGCAAAATGCTTGAAAGTTTTCCGGTTATAGTAATATGCGCGGCTATACTTCACAATATTTCGGGGCTCTCGCTGGGTTATGCGGCGGCGAGGCTTTCCGGCTGTTCCATCAAAGACTCGAGGACTATAGCAATAGAAGTGGGGATGCAGAACTCGGGGCTTGCAGCCACACTTGCGGCGAAATTCTTTTCCGTACAGAGCGCACTGCCGGGGGCGATATTCAGCCTGTGGCACAATATTTCGGGGATAACTCTTGCCGGTTACTGGTCGAGAAACGAAGGGGCAGAGCGGCCCGAAGATGAGAGAATGGCATCGGAGTCTGCCGAATGAAGGGTGTGTTCCTACAAAGACTGATAACTATTTCAAAATTTACAGGAATCGCACTCCTGGTACTGCATTTTTCGTTTAATGTTCAAGACTTTGAAAAGGTAAACCCGCGGTATATAATTCTTTACATGGCGTTTGCCGGAGGGTTTTCTCTTCTATGGCTTGTTTTTCATGCGGTCATGCTCCGGATTGGCGGAGATAAGTATAGGGAAAAGGCATCTGAGGAAGATATTGAAGCAGCCAGAAGCCTTTCGCAAATAATCCGTCTGATAAAAAAGGAACCCTGGCAGCTGTTTCTTATTCCCGGCGAGGATGGGCTGTTTTTTCTTCCGCTTCTTTATATGGGGATAAACCCGCTCACGGCTTTAGGCGCTTCTCTATTGTTTGGTTTTGCTCATATCGGTTACAAGAGCAGGGCGGCGTGCGCGGCGACGAGCGCGATAGCGTTTATGATATGTGTATTTGTTATTCCATACGGAATAATAAATGCGGTAATCGGGCATCTTGCGGTGGATTTATCCGTTTTTTCCCTACTGCCTTTTATCAATATGGAAAACCGCGAAGTAAAAAAAGACGAGCAGGTCGTATTTGTTTACCCCGACGTCGAAACCCTTTTCCCCTCTGACATTGAATATTGACATGCATATCTTGTGGCCGGTAAAAGCGAAGAGCTAAAATGATATGCACATGTCCGGTCCTTAATTGGTTGATAGGTATATTTCCTGCGATATATTGATAAAGTCCCTTAGAAAGGCGGGATGTCTATGGCAAACAAAGACCCCAGTAGAACAGAACATGCGACAGGCAAAAAGTTAAATGAGGCGAGGCAGGACGGAAACGTCATGACATCGCGCGATTTGTCGTCCTTTGTTATATTGCTTGGCGGTACGATTATGCTTTTCCTTTCGGTTCCCACGATCTCAAGCGCCTTTTCTGAATTTTTCCTGGCAATTACCGAGACAGACTGCAGGGCTACCTGGAAAGAGGAAGAGGTCATTAACTGGTTATTTAAGTTCGGCTGGCTGCTAACGAAGTCAGCGGGTCCGTTTTGCCTTGCGATTTCCCTTCTGGCCCTGCTGGTGATGAGGGCACAGGTCGGCAAGTATTTTTCAACGAAGGCCATAAAATGGAAGTTTAGCGGGTTGAACCCTAAGTCGGGGATAATGTCCCTTCTTCCAAATAAGCAAAATGCGATAAAGCTTGGGATAACGGCATCAAAAGTGTTGCTTGTCGGCGGCTTTGTTTATTATTCGATAAAAGGTGATTTTGACGATTATCTCAAGCTCCCACTCATTCCTGTGCTGCCTGCCGGGATTTGGATGGGAAAAAGATGTTTCGCGATGATATTGAAGATATTAATTGTCTTTGTAGTGATTGTAGTGATTGACTACATAGTCAAGAGAAAAAAATATTTTGATGATCTGATGATGACAAAGCAGGAAGTAAAAGATGAAAGAAAGAATCAGGATGGCGACCCGCGGATCAAGGCAAAAATAAGGTCGAAGATGCGTCAGCTTTTGAGGGCGAGTATGATGAAAGCGGTTCCGAGGGCTGATGTGATAATAACCAATCCCACTCATGTAGCGGTAGCCCTGAAATATGAGTTTGGGACCTATGCTCCGAAGGTTGTAGCCAAGGGGCTGCGAAAGACTGCTGAGAGGATTAAGTTTCTCGCGAAGGCGAACGGAATACCGGTAATTGAGGCACCGCCTCTGGCGAGGAGTCTATACCGAAACACGCCGGTTGGCGGCTTTATACCTCCCGAATTTTTCGGAGCGGTGGCGGCGATACTGGCGAAACTGCAGAAAACCGGTTCGAAAAAGTTTATCTAAAAATAGGCCCGAATCCTGCGTAAAGTTCTACATGACGCCCAAATCGGGCCTTGAAAAAAGGAGTTAAACATGGCAATGCTTAAGGGAAAAATATTTAATGCGGACGTGCTATTTGCGTTTTTTGTAGGCGCAGTACTCTTTATACTGCTCTTTCCGCTGCCGACATCACTGCTTTCGATGTTTCTTGTAGTCAATATTTCACTCAGTCTGATGCTGATGCTGATAGTTTTCTATCTTAAAAAGGCGCTTGAGATATCGGCTTTTCCAACGATATTGCTGACATTTACGATGTTCCGCCTGGCACTTAACGTGGCTTCTACAAAGTTGATTCTCATGGATGCGAACGCCGGAAGCGTTATTGACGCCTTTGGCAAATTTGTCGTAGGAAACAACTATATTATTGGGGCTGTCGTTTTTCTCATCTTGGTAGTTATCAACTTTGTAGTTATCGTGAAGGGTTCAACCCGTATAGCGGAAGTCGCGGCAAGGTTTACCCTCGACGCCATGCCGGGTAAGCAGATGAGTATTGACTCAGATCTGAATGCCGGGATAATCGACGACGTTGAAGCCAAGAGGAGAAGAAAAGAGATCAATGATGAGGCGGAATTTTATGGAGCGATGGACGGTGCGAGCAAATTCGTAACAGGGGACGCGGTCGCAGGTATAATAATTACCGTGATAAATGTGCTGGGCGGCATTGCCATAGGTGTTTTCCAGATGAAGATGGATGTGGTCGAGGCGCTTCAGACATATACAGTACTTACCATAGGCGACGGACTCGTTTCACAGATTCCTGCGCTGCTTATATCGGTTTCGGCTGGTATGCTCGTGGCAAAAACCTCGAACGAAGAAGGCGGAACGGGAGCACATCTATTTGCGCAGTTCCTGAGAAGACATGAGCCGCTTTTTCTTTCGTCAATAATGCTTATGGTACTGGCGATACTACCCGGCTTCCCATTCGTTCCGTTTGCAATGTTGTCTGTGGCATGTTTTATGGCAGGCATGTTTGTTTACAAGCATAATAAAGCCGAAACGGAGGAGCTTGCGCTTGCGCTTGCGGGAGGACAACTTTCCGATGGTAAAGGCGGACTGCTTCCGGGCGGTGAAATGTCCGAAAAAGAAAAACGTAAGGAAGAGGACAAGCAGCTTCCGAAGATAAGTCCTATGACGCTTGAAATAGGCTTCAGCCTGGTACCTTTGGTTGACCCGGATCAGGAGGGCGACCTTGTTGACAGAATAAGTCTCATCAGGCGTCAGATAAAAGAGGAAATGGGCTTCCTTATCCCGCCGATCTCAATACAGGACAATATAGAACTTGGAAATAACGAGTACAGAATACTCGTAAGAGGACTCGAAAGAACGAGAGGGGCTATACACATGGGCTCGCATCTCGCGATAAATCCGGGCGACGTGACAGGCCAGATAGAAGGGGTAAAAACTTTCGACCCGGCGTTCGGGTTCAACGCGGTATGGATAAATTCCGGAAGAGTGGACGCTGCGGAGAGAATGGGTTACACAGTGGTAGACGCGTCCAGCGTCATAACAACCCACGTGACCAAAGTAGTGAAAGATTATGCGGCTGAACTGCTTTCGCGTCAGGATGTGAGCAATATGCTCGAACAAGTAAGGGAGTCAAGCACGGCAGTGGTTTCAGAGCTTGTTCCGGGCCAGTTGAGCATAGGTGTGGTACACAGGGTGCTTCAGCACCTTCTTGACGAAAAAGTACCAATCCATGACATGCCGGCAATTCTTGAGACATTGAGCGACTTTTCCAGTCAGACACGTGACCCGGTACTTCTCTGTGAATTCGCACGCCAGTCTCTTAAAGGACACATAGTTTCAAGGCACCTAGGCGATGACCACACACTTTATTCCATGACACTCGATCCGATGCTCGAAGACGAGATACAGAAGTCCGTGTCAAACGGAAGTGGCGGGGGAATACTGAGCCTTCAGCCGGAAAAAGCTTTCGAAATAACCGAAAAAATAAAAAACGTATATGAAAAGCTGTCAAGTCAGATTGATTATGATATAGTACTTTTGGTATCGCCTCTTATCAGGCTGCATGTGAGCAGAATGGTACAGAGGAAGATCCATGATCTGCCCGTGCTTTCTTACGCGGAGGTCTCAGATGACATCCCACTGAAAGTACTGGCGTCCGTAAGCGTGAAAAATGAGAGGCTTGCTGCTGCATGAAAGTAAAAAAATATACTGGTTCGACTCTGGAGAAAATACGCGAGGCCATAGTAAAGGAACTCGGCGAGGACGCGGTAATAGTAAACATCAAAAAAAATTTGGTGAAGGACGGCATCCTTCCGATTGGTAAG
>MHBG01000059.1:0-79265 GCA_001804785.1 Lentisphaerae bacterium GWF2_45_14 | reverse complement strand
GTTGATGAGCTTTCACCCGAAAAACTCAAGGGCGGCAACGCCATCGTGGGAGAAATGCTCAAGGCCCAGAAAGAACAATATATAGGAATAAGAAATTCCATAAAACGCCTGGATGATAAATTCTCAGATTTTGATGAGAAAATCGAAAATATTCCGCAGGGCGATGTAGGCAGGACGACGGAAGAAGCAAGAAAAGAGCTTGCCAATATACACAAAGAATGGATTCCGCGCCTTACCGGCACCGTAAAGAAGATTGCGAAAGGACCCTTACCTACGGACGACGATTGGCATGAGGCGCTCGCGGAAATGGTTCCGACCGCGGGGGGAATAATGTTTAGAAGAACACCGTCGTCGTCCCCGGACGTATATGTGCTGGCCGGTCCGACAGGGGTAGGCAAAACGACAACCCTTGCAAAACTTGCCGCTAAATGTGTACTCGGTGAAAAATTAAACGTGGGGCTGATAACTACAGACACGTTCAGAGTTGCCGCGGTTGATCAGCTGAGAGAATACTCGTCGCTTCTGGGAATAGAAATGGCTGTCGCCTTCAGCGGTGAAGAGCTCGAGGGGCAACTAAAGGCATTTCACGACAAGGACGTGGTATTCATCGACACCCCGGGGCGCGGGCAGTTCGACAAGGAAGGTATAAGCGGGATTTGCTCGACTCTCGGAAAAATCGAGGGCATTTGTGTGCTTCTCGTTGTTCCTGCCTCGGTAAGGAAAGAGGATGCGCCGGCAATAATTGAAAACTATGGGCCGCTGACCCCTTCCGCCCTGATCCTTAGCAAGACGGACGAGGCAAGTCGCTGTGACGGCTTGACCACGCTCCTCGACATATCAAAACTGCCAGTTCTTTATCTGACAGACGGGCAGAGGGTGCCGGAGGATATTCATACAGCATCGCCCGGAATAGTGGCATCACTTATCATGCCATCCGTAAAAGCAAAAGAACCTATAAAAATCGGAGATGCGTTAAATGGCTGAACCTGGTGATCAGGCGGCGTCTCTGAGAAAAGCCACCATTGACGCTGACAAATTTCAGATACAATCGAGAAGAGCCGTCTGCTGCATGTCCATAGCCAGCGGGAAAGGCGGAGTGGGTAAAACCTTTTTCTCGGTCAATCTGGCCGTAGCCTTTGCGGGACTCGGGAAAAAAGTCCTTCTTGTTGATGCCGATCTGGGCCTCGCAAATGCCGATATTGTACTCGGAGTAACTCCCAAGTTCTCGCTTCAGGATGCTATTTTCAAGGGAAAAGACCTCCATGAAGTAGCGGTTAAAACGGAATACGGGATTGATTTACTGGCCGCCAGTTCCGGTTCGAAGGAAATGGTATCGCTGGGCGGCGCCAGAATGGAAATATTTATAAGGGAACTGATATCGTTTGCGGCAGAATATGACGTCCTTCTATTCGATTGTGCGGCGGGAATAGACAGCAGCGTTACATCGTTTATCGCCGCGGCCCCGCAAAGCATAATAATAGCGACTACCCAGCCGACATCGATAATGGACGTGTACGCGCTGATGAAAATCATAAACCAAGACAATCTTTCGCAAAATGTCTCGCTGGTTGTCAATATGGTGGACTCAGACGCGCAGGGGCAGAGAGTGGCCGATACCCTCAGCTCTGTCAGCCAGCGCTATCTTTCAAGATCAATGGATTTTCTTGGAGCAATTCCGGTATCACCAAATGTTCAGAGGGCCCTTCATATGCGGAAACCGCTTTTGTCCGCCTTCGAAAACGATCCGGCTTCGGAAAGAATCAGAAGAACGGCAAGGACAATAATCCAGCGTCAGAGTGCGCTTACGAGGATACAGGATATAGACGCGGAGAAGCTTTTAAGCGGGCTTTTAAGTCATTCGTAAAAAGAATTTGAGGAGATGCAGATGTACAATAATCTTATGCACAGGATAGTTATCCTTTCGGGGTTTGCTGTCGCATTGCTGTGCTTTGTGTGGAATATGATGAAAAGCGGGGACATTCTATACTCGGCATTTGTTTCGCTCTGTGTCCTGTTTGCCGTTTCGACAGTCTTTCTCATTGCTACGCAGTCCATTGCGGGGGTACTGTTCAAGCACCTCAGCGAAAAAAAGGCGCAGCAGATGAAAGAGGAACTGGCAAAAAGGAAGCAGCAACTCGAAGAGGAAAACAGGAAAAAGGCGAAAGCGTCCTGAAAAAACGGAGAGTCTTATGAAAATTAATGATCTCATCTTCGGGAATACTGAATTCTCCAAAGAGTGTGAGGATAATCTCTGGGACGAGTTCCGTAAAATGCCTGAGGACTCGGACACGCTTAAAAGGCTCGTCGAATATTATCTGCCGCTCGTCGTAAAGGTAGCCAATAAACTTCCCAATAATATCAGAGAAAAAGTATCCGTGCGCGAACTTATCGGTGCCGGAGTAATAGGTCTTCATGACGCGATAGGGGGGTTTGCCTGCGATAAAAATGTACAATTTTCCACGTTCGCGTATAAGAGAATCAAGGGAGCAATCCTGGACGATCTCAGGAGCCAGGATCCCCTCACAAGAACCCAGAGAACCTGTTATAAGGACATCTGCGCTGCGATAAATAAACTCACAAGCGAATTTGCCCGCCCACCTACCGACGAGGAGATAGCAAAGGAAACCGGCATGACCCTTGCCGATGTTGACAAGTATATCGGAATGGGAAGTCAAATAATTAATCTCGAAGACGAGTTTGAGGACGGGTTGAGTTATATGGACGTGCTTGCAGATAACGAGACACCCTCTCCCTTTGACTCCGCCCATAGCTCACTCGCACTTTTGAGACTCAGGGAACACTTCCGCGAACTGGATGTAAGGGAGCAGAAGGTACTTTTTCTCAGGCATTATGAAGACATGTCCGTAAAGGAAATAGCGAAAGTGTTGGAAATTTCCGAAGGCCGGATATCTCAGATATATCAGAAGGTGGTTCTGAAACTCAGGGCCATGATGAAAACCGAAGAACTGATCTAAGAGGTGTAGCTATGCTTGATTCAGATGCCCCCCAGCCAATAAAAGAAAGAATATATATTCCGCAGGAACACTCAAGGAAAATAAGTCAGTCAGAAGAGGCCCACGATGATGGCGGCGGCGGATTCAGTTACATCTTCCACGAAAAAGGAGGACACAACCCTGACGGGCAGGAAAATGATAAAGCGAAACATGGTCCCGTCGATATCGGAGATGCCGTCGAAGTCCATTTATCCGGTGGAGCTGTGGCAAAACAGTCTGGAGAAGAAACTCAGAACGAGACTCAGCCAATACCGGAAAAGAGTGAGAAAGAAGACAAGGCAGCAGCCGATAAGAATAAAGGTTCCGGCGAAGAGGGTGGAGAGAAGAGACGCATCAATATCACAGTCTAAACGGTCACAAAGGAAAATAATTTATCATAATGAGCAGTATATCAGATCTTATAAATGGATACGGGCAGATTGATTATGCTTCGTTGCTCCACTTTGCTTCGGTAAATCCCCTTTCGGCATTTACACAGCAGGCCCCCCACCCATTTCTTGTAGGCAAAGATCTTTATGAAGGGAGTTTGAAAACTAAGATAGGCGGCACTCTCGCGTCTACCAGTACCATGAAATTCAGCACGGCCGAGTTTCGGACAGGCGCCCCCATTGGTGAAATATCCGACACAAAAACAGCCGCGGAAATTGACCCCCACGGACTCCTTCCAAACGTCGGAAAAGAAAGAGAAAAAATACTGAAATCCATCTATTTTCTCAGACAAAAGGGTGCGCCGGGGGCATTTCAGGAAGGTATGGTCAATATCGGAAGAAACGGAATGAACGATATAGTTATCCTTGACTCAGTAATATCTGGCAAACACGCCCAGATTTCCGTCTCGAGCGGCACTTATATTATGGAAGACAAAAATTCAACGAACGGCACCTTCGTCAATTCCGAAAGAATAAGGCCGGGCAATAAAGTCCAGTTAAAGCTCAATGATGAAATAGCGTTCGGCAGGATAGTATTCGTATTCGCCCATTCTCTTCAGGTCTACAGCGCAATGCGCAAGGAAATTCTGGGTTATTGACCTTCGGCATCCTAATGCCGGTTGGCACGTCAAAAATATTATTTTTAATATGAAAAGATCGCCTTTTTACACGGTCAAAAACTTGTTAATTCCGTGATGCATGCTATTGTTACGGGCTCAAGAGGAAAATAAAAAGAGGAGCACGAAATGTTCGGAAATACCTTTGGGCGACTTTTCAGAATAACTTGTTGCGGTGAATCCTATTCGGGCGGCTTCAGAAAAAATTTGCCGATTCCAGAGCAACTATACGGCGGCCTCATGACAATAGTAGACGGAGTTCCGGCGGGAATAAAAATCACTGCGGAAATGGTTCAGGCCGAACTCAATAAGAGAAGACCGGGACAGACCCCGCTCGACTCTCCGCGTAAAGAAAAAGACCTCGTATATATTTTCTCCGGCGTGATGGAAAACGACCTAAGCACTGGCGCGCCTATCGGAATGATCATTCCCAATGTAGATATACAGGACGAGCACATCCAGCAGTATCGTGATTACAAGGATGAAGTCCGTCCGGGACATGCCGAATACGGTTTTTTCAAGAAATATGGCGAATTCGCCGACTGGGTAGGAGCTGGACGTGCCAGCGGACGTGAAACCGCAAGCCGCGTGGCGGGTGGCGCGATAGCAAAGGCCGTGCTGAACAAAATGGGCATAGATATTGTCGCCTATACCATCGAATCACACGGAATAAAGGCAAATCCTGTAACCTATGAACAGGCCAGGGCCAATTACCGGAAGAATGAAATTAACTGTCCAGACCTTGATGCCGCCGAAAAAATGATTGCCGATGTTCTTAAAATAAAGGACATGGGCGAAACCTCAGGCGGAGTTACCGAAGTTATAATCAAAGGAGTCCCGGCAGGACTCGGCGAACCCGTTTTCGACAAAATAAACGCACTGCTTGCCCACGCCATCTGTTCGATAGGCGCGATAAAAGGTATAGAATTCGGCGCCGGTTTCGAGCACGCCAGGATGCTAGGCTCGGAATCCAACGATGAAACATATCTCGATAAGGCCACCGGCCGCATTAGATTTAAAACCAATAACTCAGGCGGCATCCTTGGCGGCATATCGAACGGTGAGGAGATTAGAATCCGTTGCGCCGTTAAACCAACTCCCACGATCTCCATAACGCAAGATACCGTCAATGTCGCGGAAATGAAGGATGTTAAGCTTCAGCCCATAACCCGGCGCGACCCGACACTTCTTTCCAGAATATACCCTGTTGTTGAGGCAATGTGTTGCTGCACTATACTTGACGCGGTATTCATGGCCGAAGCATACTGGAAAGTATCCAAAATAGATAAGAAATGGCTTGATATCTGACAATTTTCAGGTTTCAGGAATTTAGCTCATTTACGCCCGCCCGAATGGACGGGCTTTATTTTTTGTGAACGAACTCCTTAATACTGATTGATATTTTTTTCACATCATGTATAGTGTACGCTGAAAAAGGCTTATAAGCCATGAAAGGGAGGTATTATATGGGAGTAACTTGTCCATATTGCGAAGCTGAGATTTCCGAACGTGACATAGAAGCGGAGGATGGTAGCTGTCCTGAATGCGGCGCCCTTATATCGGCGACCGACATCCTTGAGGATGACGAGGAAAATGACGAACTCGACGACGACGACGGGTTCGATGATGATGATTCACCGCGCCGAGGGAAAAAAGATCCATTCCGTGACGCGTTCAAAGATATCGACGACGACGACGATAAATACTAAGCGGTGCGTTCGCCCTGCCTCAGAGTCTTGCGATAACTTACCGACATCAGCGGTGAGCTGGTAAGTTATCATACCCTTGCGAGGGTATGATAAGGGCTTTCCACGCTACTTTTTTGAAATCTTATTGACGTAAGAAAGAATTTTAAGGGCCAGGGAGAGGCTTATTCCGGACACTCTGGAAGCGAGTTCCTCTGGCGAAGTCTTACGGATTTCGGAAACTGAACCAAACTCAACAAGAAGCGCCCTTTTTCTTTCGGGACCGATACCGGGTATTTCATCAAGAAGCGATTCCTGTATACGTTTGAGTCGTAATTCCCGGTGATACTGGATGGAAAAGCGGTGTACCTCATCTCTTACCGACTGAAGAAGCTTGAGGGCCGGGCGATGTCGGTCAAGCACGATGGGCTCCGGTATGCCGGGAACGAATATTTCCTCATTTTTTTTGGCAAGCCCTATAACGGGGATAGGAGAGGACTTTAGTTCGCAGAGTGCTTCGAGCGCCGCGTTAAGTTGTCCTTTTCCGCCATCTATCATCACGAGTCCCGGAAGAGGGAGTTTTTCATCGATGAGTCTTGAAAATCTGCGCCTTATGACTTCCTTTATCATCGCAAAATCGTCTATCTGGTGTACGCTTTTTATTCTGAAACGGCGGTAGTTTTTTTTGTCGGGCCTGCCGTTTTTAAATGATACCATTCCGCCGACGGCCAGTTCGCCTCCTATATTGGAAATATCGAAGCCTTCTATGGGGTCGGGGGGAGAAGAGAGCTTCAGTACGTTCTGAAGATCGTTTACTGCCTCGGAGCCGCTTTCAGATTTTATGGAAGCATAACGGAACGAACGGTTTCTGGGACCGAATACTTCTTCTATTCCCGAGGCGATATCGCGCCATTTGGCGGCAGCTTCAAATTTTTTTAAAGAGGACGATTTAAGCATTTCCTCTTTTATCTCCGAAAGGATATCCTTTACGTTGCCGTTAAGGATATCAAGCATGGACTCGACGCGGCTTCGGTAATCTTCGGGGCTTATTACACCGGAGCATGGACAGGAGCAGTCCTTGATAATTCGTGCAAGACAGTGCTTTTTATCATTTTCGGATGGGATGACGGATTTGCAGGAGCGAAGTCCGAAGCGGCGCGTGAGGAACGCGACTGTTTCACGAAGGATACTTCCTTTCGGAAAGGGGCCGAAGTACTTCATTCCGTCGTCTTTCCTGATCCTTGCGAGGTAAAGTTTCGGGAATTTCTCGTTAAGGTTTATTTTAATCATGAGGAAACGTTTATCGTCGCGCAGCAGGACATTATATCTGGGCATATATTTTTTAATGAGACTTGACTCAAGGAGAAGTGACTCGTCCTCATTCTTTACAACATGAAATTCCCATGAATCGATGGACTTTATAAGCGAGCGGAGCTTGGGGTCGGCCATTCTGGCGGATGACGGACGGAAATACTGTGACATGCGTTTCCGGAGATTGACGGCCTTGCCTACGTAGATTACGCTGCCGAAGGAGTCTCTGTAAATATAAACTCCCGGTTTTGCCGGTATTTCGCATGGACTGAAGCTTTTTTTTTCTCCGGCCATACTGCCTTTTCCCCGGATATCCGGATACCAGAATTATACGTGCAGTTCGAATTCGCCTTTTTCGTAGAGACAGTTCAGCGCGGAGCATATTCCGGCATAATCGCCGATGTCTTTGCCCAGCTTGGCGGGTTTTATTTCGCAGTCCTGAAGCATCTGTTTCCAGCAGAAGCGCGGGAGGTGCTGGCGGATGGGTGTCATTAAGAGGTCGCCACAGGCGCAGGCGATTGTACCGAGGACAATCATTTCAGGGTTGAATGAGTTGATAAACAATCCGATGGCTTGTGCGTGGCGAAGGCAGAGTTCATCCCATATTGAAATGGCGTAGCCGTTACCGTCCTTGACCGCCTTAAAAAGAGTTACGAAATCTATATTTTCGATTTTGCCGTCGGCGAGTTGGACGAGGGGGTGGTCATTTTGTCCGGCGAGCTCGTGCTGGATTCTCTGAGCTACTGCCCTGCCGCCGCAGAATGCCTCGTAACAGCCCTTGAGTCCGCAATTACATGACGGGCCGTTGATGTCTATCACTGTATGACCAAGTTCGCCAGCCATGAAGCTTGCGCCGTGCAGGAGGTGTTCGTTGGTTATTATTCCGCCGCCGATTCCTGTGCTCATTGTAAGGTAGATTATGTTTTTTTTGCCTTGTCCGGCTCCGAACATCCATTCGGCGAGCGCGCCCGCGTTGGCATCATTTTCGAGGAAGGCCTCGACCCCGAGCCTTTCGGAAAGATAGTCGCGGATTGGGACATTGTCCCAGGATTTATTGTTCGGCGGGTTCAGTATGAGTCCGCGCGGAATATCCATCGGCGCTGGAGCGTCTATGCCCACGGCCCTGAGATCTGAAGCCTTGAGCCCGGCATCGGCGAGAAGTTTTTTGCCGATCTCGACGAGCTTGGGAAGTACCTCATCGGGGGTCTTGTCTTTGTTGCTCAATCTTTCGGAAGCAATGATTTTTCCATCGGAAGAACCGAGGCTTACGGCAATTTTCGTACCACCGATATCATAGCCGAGCACATTAAATATTTTCTTTGTCATTTTAAATCCTGAAAAATCCTGATATTTTACGTAGTTACTATTCAAAAGAGGAATATACTTTGTTCTCCCGAAGGAATCAAAGTTTTTAAATAACAAAACATTAAGAGGATTGCACATGCTTACCTTGTTTCAAACAACTATCGCAGTCGCGGGACCCTATTACGCTTTCGAGACTTCGGATCTTACGGGAAAATGTATTGTCATCATCCTGATGGCCGGCTCCATAATAACGTGGACCATAATGATAGAAAAAGGCATATCTCTCTACAAGGCAAAAAAGGCGTCTGAGACATTTATTGAGATATTCAGGAAGAAAAAGTATCCGCTGGCGACAATTAAGGACACGGACCGGAGCATAAGTCCTGTAGCACGGGTGTGTGAGAACGGAGTCGAGCGGCTTATGGAATTTTACGGCATATCTGAAAGTCAGGCGCCGTTTTATGGAACAACGCAGTTTCCTGAAAAGAGGCTGACCACGGCCGAAATAGAAGCGGTAAGAACAGTACTCGAACGTGAAGTCTCCGACCAGATACTAGTGCTTGAGGAAAAGGTCGGCCTTCTCGCCACGGCAGTAAGCGTAAGTCCGTTTCTGGGTCTTTTCGGGACGGTGTGGGGAATAATGCTCGCGTTCTGCAGTCTTGCGGTTCAGGGGCGCGCGGATATTGGCGCGCTGGCTCCCGGGGTCAGCGGAGCGCTTCTGACCACGGTTGTGGGGCTCATTGTGGCGATACCGTCGTTGGTAGGTTACAACGTTGTAACTGTAACCATAAGGAAAATAACTGTTTACATGGACAACTTCGTTGAGGAGTTCCTCGCGAAAATAAAGCTGGAACAACTTAATATAGAAGAGAAATAATTTAAAATGGGCAGATCAAAACACAGATCACAGCTTGACGCGATTGACGAGATCAATATGACCCCGTTGATTGACCTTACGTTCGTTTTACTCATAGTCTTTATCATAACCGTTCCGATGATGGAATTCGGGGTAAACGTATCCCCGCCAGAAATGACCGCGGAAAAGCTGCCCGAAGAAGATTATAAAATAGTCAACCTCGATGACAGCGGGAAAATCATTCTTGACAAGGCCCCTGTCTCCAGAGAGGAACTCATCGATAAGCTGAAATACATATATTCCAAGAACAAAAAGACAGCTATCCTTATAAGGGCTGATGGATCAAGACCCTATAAAGAAGTCATCGAACTCATGAAATATATAAAGGAAGCCGGGTTCTCCAATGTCTCTCTGGTAACCCAGGCCGATGCCTGATGGATTATAACGACAGCAAATATCTGACCGGCAAAAAAGAAGGCTGCCGGAATTTTCAACTCAGCCCAGCTCTGAGAAAAAAAATCATTGTCTCCGTTCTGCTGGCCCATTTTTTCGTAATTGTCCTGCCGTATCTTACGAGTATTATAATAAGATGGTTCAAACCGCCGCGGCCGAAAGGCATGACTGTAAAACTGATAGACAGTCTTCCCGGTCCGCCCGGAAATCCCGGTCCCCCAAGTCCGGTACCTCCCTCGCCCGAACCACCCGCGCCAAAACCGCCGGAAGCTGTTCCCACACCGCCCACACCTGAGCCTCCGATACCGCAGCCGCAACCTGTCCCCAGGCCCGAGCCAACAATAAAGCCTATAAAAATAACTCCGAAGCCAAGGGTAAAACCTGAGCCTAAGATAAATTTTAAAAAGCTCAAACAAATAAAGATAAAACAGAGGGAGCCGGAACAGAAATTTACTCCGCTTACACAGCAGGAACTTTCCCAGCAGAATAAGAAACCTGTCGACAATCATAATGGAGTATACACACCGAAAGGCAATGAACCAAATCAAACAGGGGTGGTAACCACAACGGGAGGCGGAGGTGGCGCCGCAGATAATGACAGCTACTTCGATTCCGTCGCAAGTTACCTTTACTCTCGTTGGCGTCAGCCTTCAAAAACTGAACTCGGCAGTCGAAAACCGAGCGTGACTGTGCATGTTTCTCTGGATGGCGAAGGCAGGATACTTTTTGCCAAGATTTCCAGCCCGAGCGGAGTCCGTCCAATGGATAACTCCGTTCAGGAACTTCTTACTTCAATAAAAAATCTCCCCAAACCGCTGTCCGGCCCCATGAGTTTTGATATTCAGTTAGTAGTGGACGAGGAATAAGGCAATGGAAAAGACCGTTGAGATATCGATTGTTTTTCCGGCCTACAACAGGCGAAACGAGGTTCTGGAGACAATTAAACGGCTAAGTCAGAATCTCTCTCTTCCGCATGAAGTAATCATTCTCGACAATTCGCCTGAAAAAAACGATTATGAGTTTCCTGAAAACGTCAGGTACATCTTTACCGGAAAAAACCTCGGAGCCGCCGCCAGAAATATCGGGATAAAAGAGTCGAAAGCTCCATTTATACTGATGCTTGATGACGATTCACACCCCGAAAAGGGAAGTATAGAATCAGCACTCAAAAAGTTGAATAATGCCCCTCCGCGAACGGCTGGAATAACAGGACCCATTTTCAGGCTCGATGGAGGCAGGGAAAATCCCCCGCTCCTTCCTACGGCGTTTCACGGATGCGGCGCACTTTTTCGAGCGGAAGTATTGAAAAGTTTTGAATATTTCTACCCATGGGACTTTTGTTTCTACGGCGAGGAATACTGGTCAACACTTCTTCTTTACAGCCGCGGTCTCAGGCTTGAGTATGAGCCGGATTTCAAAGTCTGCCACCGGATGAGCAGCTCGGGCCGTGATAAATCGCGCATAATCTACTTTATATCGCTCAATAACCGGAGGACATGGAAGCCCTTTGTCCCCGAACCGTATCTTGCTAAGGCCGAGTTTGATACAAATAAGAGGTATGAGCTTATTTCCTCGAAAGAAGGCGTCTCGGATTCCTTTCAGAAGGCCGCTGCCGAAAATATTGAAATAAAGGATGCGCCTTATGGGAGGATGAATCTGAAGGACTTCGAGGATTTCAGTCTGTTAAGTTCTTTCGCTAAAATTCTGCCCGCTCTCGACAAAACAAAACCCGTCATTCTTTGCGGGGCCGGGAAATTCCCCACACTCTGGGCCGACTTCCTTAAAAGCAAAGGGATTCACAATGTTATTATTTCCGACTTCAATACCGGCCTTATCGGAAAACAATACGGGGACTACCTTATAATTTCGCCCGAAGAAGCCTTTTCCGCCCGTAACATAGCCGAATGCCAGTATATTTGCGGACACTCTGCGATGGCAGAATCACTGGCCTGGGCAAAATTGTTAGCCTCATGTCCAAGGAAATATGTGATCTAATATTGCAAAAGATGCAGTTTGACATTAAAATTAATGATAAGGGGGTGGTGAGTCATGAAAATCAAAATGATACTTTCCGAAAACAATAGGAAGCCTTATAACGAGGCTCTTCCTTCAAACACTACGTTAAAAAAGGCTGCCGAAAGAATGTGTGAAAAAGGTGTCGGCGCTATGCTCGTTGTCGACCCCGATGATTCTCAGCGACATGTAGGGATAATTTCAGAAAGGGATATTCTCAGAAGATGCTGCACCGATGATGACTTCAAGCAGACCAAAATTGAAAGCGTGATGTCGCGCGATCTGCTCGTGGCCAAAGATGATGATGACGTGGATTATGTTATGAAAATTATGAACCAGCGCAATATCAGACATATCCCAATAGTAAACAATGAGTCAAAAATCATCGATCTGATTTCCATAAGGGATATTCTCAGAAGCACGATAGAAGCCGATAAGATTACGATTCAGCACTTGAGCGATTTCTCAAGAGGGACCCGTAGGAACGACGTATATTAGACCGTTTTGAAAAATATCTTTATCGATTGAACTACTTTTTCAACGTCGGCGTCAGTCATTCCCTGAAAGCATGGGAAGCATGCCCCTCTTTCCCATAGTTCCGCCGCGGCCGGGGTCTTGCCCCTGGCACAGTCTTGAAACATCGGGTGCAGGTGATTGAGCTTCCAGAACGGGCGCGTCTGAATACCTTTTTCCGTCATAAACTTCATGAAAAGGTCACGTTTGTCCCTCGGAAGAAGGAGCAGTGCGAACCAGCAGTTTGACCTGCACCAGGGCTGTTCCACAAAAAGTTTCGCACCGGGAATATTTACAAGTTCCCTTTCATATACCGCATGTATCTCGCGCTTGCGGGCAATCATATTCTCAAGATTTTCGAGCTGGGCAAGCCCTATAGCCGCCTGTATATTCGACATCCTGTAGTTGTAGCCTATCATATCGTGTGAATAGTAAAGGTCGTCCGTCTTCGCCTGGGTCGAAAGGTGTTTTAGAAGCTTCATTTCCTCTTTTTCCGATGAAACAGCCATCCCGCCGCCGCCCGTGGTCATTGTCTTATTGCCGTTAAAACTGAAACATCCGAAACGTCCGAATGACCCTAGATGGCGGCCTTTGTAAAGACAGCCAGCTCCCTCGGCATCGTCCTCAATGAGAGTAAGCCCGTATTTTGAACTAAATGCGACAAGTTCATCCATCATGCATGAGTGACCGAGGATATTTACCGCGATAAGAGCTTTTATATATCTGCCCGTCAATTTGTTAAAGAGCCTCTCGTCCAAAAACGAACAGTGTTCCGAAACAAATTCCTCAAGCGCTTCCGGCGATATTCCAAGACTTTTCCTGTCGCAGTCTATGAAAACAGGATGTGCTCCAGTATAACAAACCGCATTGACGGGCGCGATAAAGGTAAGGCTCGGTACAAATACCTCGTCATCCCGTTTTATATCTGAAACAATCAGAGAAAGGTGCAAGGCCGCTGTTCCGCTTGATACGGCTGCCGCTTTAGCCGCGCCGGAGTAAACCGCGAAGGAGTCTTCAAATTCGTCCACAAAATGCCCGACCGACGATATCCAGTTGGTGTTGATACACTCATCCACGTACTTTTTTTCATTGCCTGTAAGATAAGGAACGGATAACGGTATCATTTTTCTTCCTTTCCATTACATTCTGGATAACTCGTTCAGAAATATTTCTGCGAGTTTGCCCCTATTGAATTTCTCAGACACGAACGCGTGTCCCTTCATTCCCATTTGCCTTCTTTCGTCAGGACTCATTTTCGCCATATTTTTGACCGCCTCCGCAAGTGCGGCGTGGTCTTCAGGCATAACGGTTTTTGCGCATCCGCTTTCAATCGCTATATTGGCGCCTTCGCCTTTTCCGCAGAAGATGAAAGGTATTTCCCCAGCCATGAGTTCAAACATCTTTGAGGGGCGTGCCCCGTCGAAAATCATTATATTTTTGAGAGGTACAAGGGCAATGTCCCAGAGAGACTGGACTTTCGCCATTTTTTCTCGCGGCTGAGAGGGAAAAAATCTAAGATTCTCAAGCTTCATATTTGCGGCTTTTTCCTGGAGTTCGGCTTTCTCGGGACCATCTCCGAAAAGAGCAAAAAATACTTTTTCATTCTTCAAAAGTGCCGCGGCCTCAAGTATCTGACTCAGGGCCTGTGACCTTCCGTGGTTACCGCCATAACCGGCGATAAACATATTTTCAGGGATGCCAAGCTCTTTCATAAGAGCTTCATCTTTAGGGATTACCTTGAACATGTCAAGGTCTACTCCGTTCGGAAAAAGTAAAGTCTTTGCTTCGGGAAACGAGTCCTTGACACCGTCAATAATCCCTTCCGTCTGACACGACACCAGAGCCGAGGATTTATAAAGCAGTTTCTCGAACCGCTCGAGAATTTTCAGCGCAAAACCGGGACCTATCATCCCAAGTTCGACTGCGCTGTCCGGCCAGAGATCACTTATATTCATCACCAGTCTCGACCGCGTGAATAATTTGAGAAGCAACGCCGTCCCTCCAAGGAAAAGCGGAGGACTTTCACAAATAAGGATATCGCATTTCCCCAATTTGAAAATGCCCGCCAGCAATGAAGTAACAGTGAAGGAAAAGTAATTCATAAGCTGCAAAATGGTCTTCTTCTTTTTCGAGACATATATCGCGGAACGCAGAACCTTTACGCCGTCGATACTTTCCGTGCAGATGAACTTCCCTTTGTACTCTGGAAATATTTCACCTTTCGGATAATTAGGCATCGCGGTAAGGACGGTAACGTCAACGCCGCTATGAACCCAGCGACGCGCCAGGTCGTGAAGCCTGTTCTGAGGCGCCCCGTGTTCCGGCGGATAGTATTGAGTCAGTATCGTTATTTTCATAGTATATTTTTGAACCAATGATCCAGACAGAAAAGCCTGAAGACCGATGTTTGATTGAAATTCCCGCTTTTCAAAATCTTCGCCATGCCGGAAATATCCGAACCGAGAAATTCGGCGACGGGATGTTCCGGAGAATGCGCCCAGTTGACAAGCATTTCGTGAAACGGACCTTCTTTCATCCACATCGACTGCGGAGTCTCGAAGCCTTTTTTGTCGCGTCTCCAGCATATTTCCTTAGGAAGGGTATTGTTCATTGCCTTCCTGAAAAGATATTTTGTCCAGCCATTGTGCATGTTCATCTCGGGGCGTATCGAAAGCATCAGCTCAATAAGGTTTACATCCAAAAACGGCACCCTCGATTCTATTGAAAAGGCCATCGAATTCCTGTCTTCCCACTTCAACAAACGCGGCAGGTGTATTTTAGTTATTTCCGCCATTCTGTATTCGGGCGGTGAAAGTTTCTGTGCATTGAGATGCCAGGCCGAAGAACCGGTGGAATTCAAAATAGCCTGATACTTTTCTGATATTTTAAAAGAAATATCGCCGCTCGCACGCCGTCTGTACTCCTTCAGATTTTTGAAGGATTCCTTTATGAGATCGAAGTTCCCCCACGGCATGAATGATGATGCCAGGTGGCGGAAAATTTCACTGTAACGGCGTTCCCCTCTGCAAGCGTTAAGCATCAGCAGGTAGGGGGCCCAATAGCCTGAAAAAAGCTCATCGCCGCCCTGTCCGTCAAGAAGAACGGGGATATTTTTTTCGCGTGCCGCCTTCATTACCCGGTACTGAGCGTACATGCTGACGCTGCCGACCGGTTCATCGTGTTGTTTTAGGAATCTTTCAATATCCGAAGCAAGTTCGGAAGCCTCCGGAAATACCCGGACGTGATCGGACGACGTACTTTCGACAACCCTCGCCATAAATTTTCTCTCGTCTATCGAAGGGTCATTGAAACAGGCGGAAAAGGCATTGAAAGTCTGGGAAGGGTTAAGCTCCTTCATCATGACGAATATCGATGAAGAGTCAAGCCCGCCCGAAAGACAGCCGCCGACCGGCACGTCTGAGCGGAGGCGGAATTTGACAGCAATCAAAAAAGTCTCTCTTATTTTTCCGGCAAGCTCGACGGGGTCACCTGTTTTCGCTTCTATACGCTCCGGGTGCCAGTATTTTTCGGGTCTGACAATGGGCTTGTCTATATCTATTACGGCATAATGCGCGGGCGGGAAGGCGTAAATATCCTTATAAAAGGTTTCCGGCGGAACTTCGTAGCCTGTAGCAAGATACGAGAGGCAAGCTCTTGCGTTAGCTTCTGACTTGAAGGAGCTTAATGTCTTAAACTGCTTGATCTCAGAAGCGAGAGCAAGGAAATCATTTTTCTGAAAATAGTAAAGCGGCTTAACGCCGATCCTGTCACGCGAAATAAAAAGTTTTCTTTTGTTTCTGTCGAGAATTACGAAAGACCACATGCCGTTGAAGCGTTCGAGGCACTTTATCCCCCAGGCTTTGTATGCGGCTAAAAGAACTTCGGTATCACAGTGCGATTTGAAACTGTAACCCTTTTCCCTTAGCTCCGCGGCAAGTTCGATATAGTTGTAAATTTCACCGTTAAAGACTATTCCGTAGTTTCCGCAGTCCGAGTACATCGGCTGGGAACCTGCGTCAGAGAGGTCTAGAATAGAAAGTCGTCTATGGCCGAGTCCGGCAAGAAAAGTGCCCTGAGAACTTTGCATGCGGTTCATATTCTGATCGAATGCCGCCATGCCGCGCCCATCCGGGCCTCGATGGGAGATGACATCGATGAATCTATCCATCGTGGATAAATCCTCGTTGTTCCCATTATTTATTATGCAGGCTATTCCGCACATTTTTTGGAGAGCTCTTTATATTTTGCTATGAACGCGGCGATATTTTTCTTCCTGTCATATTTATTCTGTATGAACTCAGGGTTGCGGAGGGCGCACCTTTCGCGGAGCTGTCTGTTTTCAAAGGCAGTACAGATGATATTTCCTGTCTCTTCGGGGCTTTCGACCGTAATCAGGATTCCGTTTTCGCCATTTTTTATGATCTCCCTTGATGCGGGGATATCGGAAACTATCGGAAGTACCCCGCAGGAACATGCCTCAAGCAGCGAACTTGAAAGACCTTCGGTATCGATAAGAGAAATATATATATCCGATTCCGAAAGCATCACTGCTATTTCTACCTGCTTTATTTTGCCCGGGAAACTGACTCCTTCGGCGACTCCGAGTGATTCCGCAAGCTTCATAAGGTTTTTCTTTTCGGGCCCGTCCCCGATGATGGAAAGTTTTGCTCCGGAATACCTGCTTCTCACGACGGCGAAGGCCTTTATCAGGTCGTCGAGCCTGTACTCCGGGTAAAGCGATCTTGTGGAGACGATTCTCGGACTTTTTGATGTGAAAACCCTGTTGCCCGATGCCGTAAAAATATCCGTACTTATTCCTCTGTGCATGAGGAGAATCTTTTTCTCGTCGGCCCCGAACTTTTCGAGACCTTCAGCGATATTTGTGCTCCATGCGTGCAGCAAGTCAGCATTTTTAATCGCCTTTCTCGCAAAATAAGTTAAAATTTTCTGCCTGAGCCAGTTAGGTTCGCGCAAAAACGTGATTTGTTCGTTCTGGGCAGCGACAATAACCGGATGAAAGGACGTTTTTGTCGTCATATAGCCATAACTTGTTACTCTGTAGCCTACTATAACATCGGGATTAAACGAGGTTATAAGTTTTTTGAGGTCACGTCCGCCAAGAAGCATTCTCAGCCTTGCCGGAAGGCCCGACGGACCCAACGGATAAACTCCGGAGCGGCCTTCCGGTCTCGCCGAGGCGGCAATTACTTCAGCCCCTGCCTCGCGGAACCCTTCGATCCAGCTTGCGGTATTAGCACTCTGAAAGTCGCCTAGGAAAAGGATTTTTATGGATGGAGCTGCCATACTTTTTCAGTTCCTTATAAAACTGTTTTTCGTCATATAGTCTATTACGGAAGCGGCGGCTTCGTCAACGGTCATTGAGTTCATATTGAGAGTCAGTGCGGGTGATACTGGTTCATCATAAGGTGCGCTTACTCCGGTAAAATTTTCTATCTCGCCGCTCAAGGCTTTTTCATAAATGGCAGGGTTGCGTTTTTTGCATGATTCCAGAGAGGCCTTCACGTATATTTCGATAAAACGCTCCTGGCCTATTATCGAGGAAAGCTGTTTTCTCACGGATTCGTCAGGCGAGACAAAGGCGCATACCGATACGAGGCCGTTGTCGTTGAGCATTCTGGATATTTCAGCGGCGCGACGAATATTTTCCGTCCTGTCGGACTGAGTGAATTCCAGTTCGCGGCAGATACCCGAGCGGATTGTTGAAGCGTCCATTACTATTGCGGAGTGACCTTTATCGAAAAGCTCCTTCTCTATTTTCCAGGCAATCTCGCGTTTGCCCGATGAGACAAGCCCGGTTAACCATAATGTTACGGGGCTCTGCGAATAGCGTGCGGATTTCTCTTCAGTACTCACCATGCGGTAGTTCTTGTAATTCGATGCTTCGGCAGGGCGGCTTATTTTTTTCGGCAGTTTATCGGCTGAAAGCCTGTCGAGTATCATTCCGGCAGCGATGGTGTTGTTGCTTATTTTATCTATTATGATGAAGCTTCCGACGGCTTTATTTTTGGAATAGGGGTCGAAGAATATTTTTTTGCGGCTGGAGAAGACTACCCGGCCTATCTCGTTAAGCGTTAGCGAGTCAGTGTTAAGCCTGTGCATGGTGTTCACATCTATTTTATACCGGATTTCATCGATACTTATGCTGGTCATATTCGAGGTGTGCTTTATATGATATGACTTTGCCGGGTCCAGCGGTACTTCGCTCATCCATACGACCATTGCCTCGAAGTGGTTTTCGCAGGAAGGCAGGTTGTTGGGATGGACTATCATGTCGCCGCGGCTGATATCGACTTCCTTTTCGAGCGCAATCGTAACTGATTCTCCGACAACAGCCTCATTGAGTTCGCCATCGAATGTGATTATGGATTTCACCCTGTTTTTCTTCATTGAGGGCATGACCATTATCTCATCGCCCTTCCTGATTATTCCGGAGGCGACCCTGCCGCTGTAGCCCCTGAAGTCCTGCGTCGGCCTGATGACGTACTGCACCGGAAAGCGCAGGTCTATAAGGTTTCTGTCGCTTCCTATATAGATATTTTCGAGCAGCTCCATTAGGCACTGACCCTTGTACCACGGCATATTGCCGGGGGACGGCTCGACCACATTGTCGCCATTGAGCGCGCTCATTGGGATGAAGTGCAAGTCCCTTATATTGAGCTTGGATGCGAATTCAGAAAATTCTTTTTTTATCCTCTCAAAGACTTCTTCGCTATAGTTAACAATGTCCATTTTGTTTATCGCCACTACCATGTGCGGTATTCCGAGAAGCGAAGAAATAAAGGCATGCCGTTTTGATTGTGTAAGCACCCCGTTTCTGGCGTCTATCAGGACTATCGCGAGATTGGCGGTGGATGCGCCAGTTGCCATATTTCGGGTATACTGCTCGTGTCCGGGGGTATCGGCAATTATGAACTTTCTTTTCGGAGTTGAGAAGTAACGGTATGCCACGTCGATGGTTATACCTTGTTCCCGTTCGGCCTTGAGGCCGTCGGTGACGAGAGCAAAGTCGATCTCAAGATCTGCGTTTATCTTTCCCGATGCTTTTTTTACGGACGCGAGCTGATCCTCATATATCTGCTTCGAATCGTGAAGAAGTCTTCCGATAAGGGTGGATTTTCCATCGTCTACGCTGCCAGCGGTGGAAAAGCGGAGAAGGTCTTTTTCTGCGTCGTTTTTGAGAAATTCCTCTATATTCATCAGAAATAGCCCTCCTTTTTCTTGTCTTCCATCGAACCTTCCGCGTCGTGATCGATGATTCTTGTGGAGCGCTCGGAAATGGTCACGGTCATCATTTCCTGAATAATGTCAGGAACCGTTGCGGCAGTAGACTTTATTGCTCCAGTGCATGGGTAGCAGCCCAGTGTTCTGAAACGGCTCATGATTTTTGTGGTCTTCTCGTTTTTGCCGAGCGGCACTGGTCCGTCGCATGGAATAAGCTGACCATCCCTTACGACCATTTCTCTTTCCTTCGCGAAATAGAGCGGGACTATAGGTATTTTTTCGAGGTATATATAGTTCCATACGTCAAGTTCCGTCCAGTTTGAAAGCGGAAAAACCCTTATTGACTGACCCTTATTTATTTTCCCGTTGTAAATGTCCCAAAGCTCGGGTCGCTGGTTTTTAGGATCCCACTGGCCCGACTCGTCGCGAAACGAGTATATTCTTTCCTTCGCACGCGATTTTTCTTCGTCTCTCCTAGCGCCGCCGAATGCCACATCGAACTTCATTGCCCTTATGGAATCTACAAGCGCCTGTGTCTTGAGAAAGGAGCAGCATTTCTGAGTGCCGTAATCGTAGGGGTTCATCTTTTCGCTGATTGATTTTTCGTTGCGGTAGATTATGAGTTCAGCGCCGATTTCTTTGATGTAGGTATCGCGGAATTCATACATTTCCTTGAACTTGAACCCTGTATCGACATGCATAAGAGGGAATGGGATTTTTCCCGGATAAAACGCTTTTTCCGCGAGTCTGAGCATTACGGACGAGTCTTTTCCTATAGAGTAAAGCATTACGGGCCGTTCGAACTCGGAAGCTACTTCACGCATTATATGAATGCTTTCCGACTCCAGCTGCTTAAGATGATTAAGATTATATTTTCCGCTCATTTCCCCCAAATTCCCCTTTCAATCAATAGGCAGATTATATTTTCCGCGGCAGCTCTGACCGAAAGAATTCCCGTTTCTAATACAAGCTCAGCGTTGAGAGGCTTTTCATAACGCGAATCTATTCCGGTAAACGAGGTGATTTCGCCGCTAGCCGCTTTTTTATAAAGGCCCTTCGGATCTCGCTCACGGCATAGCTCGAACGGCGCATCTACGAAAACCTCAAAAAACCTCCCATCAGAAAGAAGCTTCCGCGCCTTTCGCCTGTCGGCGGTAAATGGAGAAATGAATGCCGTTATCGTAATAAGTCCGGCATCGGCGAAAAGGGCGGCCAGCTCGGAAACCCGCCTGATATTTTCTTCTCTATCGGCATCCGAAAACTTGAGGTCTGAACATAGTCCGTGACGGACATTGTCCCCGTCAAGGATATATGCCGTCCTTCCCTTTTCAAAAAGCATCTTTTCAAGCTCTCTGGCGATTGTGGACTTTCCCGAGCCGGAAAGCCCGGTAAGCCAGACCACACAGCCCTTCTGGCCCAGCGCTTTTTCTCTTTCTTCCGAGGATATATTGCTCTCGGACCATACTATGTTTTTTTCAGTCATCACTTTTTCCTAAGAGCGTCTGCAATTATATTGAGTTCTTCATCATTGAGTTCCGGGCAGTTTCCGCAGTAGAAGCCGCAGTCATGTACGGCATCAGCTCCGGGCAGCTCGTAAAGCTTTGATACATATTTCTTATAAAAAGGCTGCTTCTGGATATTGCCGGCAATCATGGGGCGCGCCTCAACTCCTGCCTTTTCAAATATAGAGACATATTTTTCGCGGAGTTCCATGCTTTTGCACATCACCGGGAAGGCAAAATTGGAAAGCAGTTTTATATGATCATGCGTGAAGCCGAGCAAATCGGGATTGGAAAGCATGGTTTTTTCTAGCCTGAGATAATGCTCCTGCCTTTTTATCACATTTTCGGGAAGGTATTTGAGCTGAGAACGCCCGAGGAAGCCCGTCATTTCGTTCGGCCTGAGGTTAAACCCGAGATCGAAAAAGGTATATTTAGCTTCGAATTCAGAGCCTACCCCATATCTGGCGCGCCATTTTTCCTGCTGGGCGGGGGTAAGGTTTCTATCCCAACCGTTTGCCCGGACAATTCTGAGCATCTCGGCATATTCGGAGTTGTCGGTACAAATCATGCCGCCCTCGACGGTTGACATGTGATGCGCCACGAAAAAAGAAAAGCTCGCCATTCCTCCGAAGGTACCTGTCTTTCCGCCATTTTTAAGTTCGGTGCCGAGTGCTTCACAGTTATCTTCGAGGAGCAGCATTTTATTTTCATGGCATATATTTTTTATCTCGTCGAGATCCCCGGCGAAACCTAGCGCGTTGGTTATGAAAAGCGCCTGAAGTTTTGTATCGGCAAGACGCTTTTTCAGGTTGTGCGACATTACGTTGAGGGTGTGCGAATCACAGTCCACCGCCACAGGCTCCATTCCAAGCTGGATTATCGGCATCAGATTTGTCGACCACGTGAGTGCTGAAAATCCTATTTTGTCGCCGTTTTTAAGGAGGCCAAGGTTTTTTAATGCTTGGAACATTGCCAAATTTGCGCTGCCGCCACTGTTGAAAAATATTCCGTCCCTTTGACCCTGATACGTGGAGAATTCCTTTTCGAACATCGCGCACTGCTTGTCCATGCTGAGCCTTGGAGCGCTGATTATAAATTCCGCGAGCTTCCGCTTTGTCTCTTCTTCATGCGAAAAAGCACATTTCATCAACGGTATTTTCATATGATCAAATCCTTTGCTGCCTATAAATTTCAATCATTTGAGTTATTCCCTCGTCAAGACCGATCTCCGGCTCGAAACCCTCCTGCCTCATCCTTGAGACGTCGAGGCATTTTCTCGGCATTCCATCCGGTCTTGACGTGTCCCATTTTATAATGCCGCGATAGCCGGTCATTCTGACGACTTTTCCGGCGAGTTCCTTTATTGAAACATCCGTTCCCGGCCCGATATTTATGAATTCGGAGGTATTGTGCGTTTCCAGGAAATAGAGTACCGCTCTTGCCATATCATCGGCGTGAAGAAATTCGCGCCGCGCCGAACCCGTACCCCAAAGAGTAACTTCTTCCGTCCCACTTTCTATGGCGTCGACAAATCTTTTTACAAAAGCCGAGAGAACATGACTTTTTTCGAGGTCGAAATGGTCGTTGGGCCCGTATATGTTGCTAGGCATTAGCGAAACGGCATCAAGACCGTGCTGTTTTTTATAAAAAAGACAAAGCTTGTACCCGGCGAGTTTCGCTATGGCATAGCCCTCGTTGGTGGGCTCGAATGGCCCGGTCATCAGATACTCTTCCTTCATTGGCTGGAAACATTCTCTAGGATAGATACACGAGCTTCCCAGGAAGCAAAGTTTTCTGACGCCATATTTCGAGGATAAATGAATGACATTGTTCTGGATCATGAGATTTTCGTAAAGAAAGTCGGCAGGATAGGTCATATTCGCCTTTATTCCGCCTACGCGGGCGGCAGCCAGCACGACATAGGCGGGCTTTTCATCTTTGAAAAAAGCTTCCGTCTGAACGGAATCGGTGAGATCAAGTTCCTTGCGGCTCCGATATATTATGTTCTCAAAGCCGCGTGACTTGAGAAGCCTGAGCACCGCGGAACCGACCAGCCCATTATGCCCTGCGACGTATATCTTGTCGTGGGTATTCATTATATGTGGGATACCGCTTTTTCTTTTTCGGCTATTTTCATGTCGCTTTCTACCATCATTTTTACTAATCCTTTGAAGTCGACTTTCGGTTTCCAGTTGAGTTCCTTCCTGGCTTTTGATGAGTCACCAAGAAGAAAATCTACTTCTGACGGACGGAAATAGCGCTCGTCAACTTCCACATATTTGTTCCAGTCCAGCTCCAGCGTGCTGAATGTTTCTTCAAGAAATTCCCTTACCGAATGCGTTTCTCCTGTCGCGACAACATAATCATCGGGCTTGTCCCGTTGAAGCATGAGCCACATGGCCTCGACATAGTCACCTGCGAAACCCCAGTCTCTCTTTGCATCGATATTGCCGAGGAAGAGCTTGTCCTGTAGTCCGAGCTTTATCCTAGTCGCTGCCCTGGTTATTTTTCTTGTTACGAACGTTTCGCCGCGCCTAGGGCTTTCGTGGTTAAATAGTATTCCGTTAAGCGCGAAAAGCCCGTACGCTTCGCGATAGTTAACTGTCTGCCAGTGCGAAAACAGCTTTGCGCAGGCATAGGGACTGCGCGGATAGAAGGGGGTCGTTTCTTTCTGGGGGATCTCCTGCACTTTTCCGAACATTTCGGATGAGCCGGCTTGGTAAAACCTCACCTGTTTCCCGCTTTTCTGCTGGTAATCTCTTATTGCCTCCAGTATCCTGAGGGTGCCGAGTCCGTCAACATTCACCGTAAATTCCGGCTGGTCGAAGGAAACCTTTACATGTGACTGGGCGCCGAGGTTGTATATCTCGTCCGGCTTAATATTTTCGATTATCTTAACGAGGTCCCCAGACTCTGAGAGATCTCCGTAATGCAGAAACATTTTCGCATCTTTTACGTGGGGATCCTTGAAGAGATGTTCTATTCTTCCGGTATTGAACGAGCTTGAGCGCCTTATTATGCCGTGCACCTCGTAGCCTTTGTCAATCAAGAGTTCTGCCAGGTACGAACCATCCTGTCCGGTGATTCCAGTTATCAGGGCTTTTTTCATAGTTATCTTCTTCCGTATCTAAAATATATAGATGCTAAATATAACAGTAAAAGTGATGTTTTTTAGTGGGAGAGCTTATTTTTCGATGAGTTTCATGAACATGGACATGACTTTCCGGGGTTCCATGAGCTCCAATGCGCGTGCGGCTTTCGTGCTTATTCCATTTCTCATGGTTTTGTCAAGGCAGAGAGCGGTCAGCTTTTGCGAGGCGTTGTCAGGGTCTCTGTTTTCAAGAACAACTTTGGAAAGTTCATCTTCATCGAGCATTTCAAGGATATTCCTTACCCCACCCACGTCGGTTGCGAGAACTCCGCAACCCGCGTCAATAGCCTCGATTAGTATATTCGGCATTCCCTCCGATGTCGAACTCAGAAAGAAAATATCCGCCAGCGGCAGCGTAAAACGTATGTCCTTTATATCTCCCGCGACGGTAAAATATTTTTCAAGGCCTTTTCTTTTTATCTCATCCTTTACGGCGAGACTGCCGGAACCCCCGAGAAACGCGTGTATTCCGGGTACCTTATCAATGGTTTTCTCGAAGGCTTCCATAAAGAAGGAAAGCCCTTTTACAGGATTGTCACGTCCGGCCCAGCCGACAACTACCGCGTCTTCCGGCACATTGTATTTTTTACGAAGTTCTCTTTTTATGTTTTCCCTTTTGACCGGATCGGCAAAATCGGCCGTCCGTTCAAATATATTCCATATCAGATGGACTTTTTCGTCAGCTATTCCTTCATCGATAAGCTGACCTCTGAGCATTGAGGAATTTACTATGAAATTTTTGGGGGAGAGCGCCAGTTTGAGGCGCAGCGGGCCAAGCTCTTCCATCGCGGCGGGTAAACTGTTTCTAAGCGCGCCTACGAAATTTGTGCCCCAGGAAGCCTTGCAGAGCGGGTTTGCAAAAAAACTCCAGCATATTACGGCCTCCGGACGGAACTTCATGAGAAAAAGACGGTATTTAAGTGTCTTTATGAGGGCGGATGAGCCGCCGAGAGCGATTACGGGGATTGAAAGTTCATTTTTGATATAGTCTTCCCATCGGCCGACAGAATTAGATGTTACGACCACCGCAGGGTTGTATTTTGTTCGGTCAAGGTGTTTCAGAAAAAGCGAGAGCTGTCTTTCGCTCCCGCCGTTTCCTAGTTGACCGATCAGGCATATTATATTTTTCACTTTAAATCTCCGTTTTTATAGGATGAAAGCACGTCCTCATAAAACTCAAGGTATCTTGCGGTAACGCTTTTCCAGTCATATTTATTTTCGGCTTCTTTCAGGGCGGTAGATGAAAGCGTTGAGCGCAGCTCCCTGTCATTGAAAATATTCGCGATTGCTTCTGCCATCGCCTCCGTATCTCCGACAGGCACCTTAAGCCCGTTCACTCCGTTGCTTATAACGTCCGTAACTCCTGGCGCTTCAGTGGTGACTATGGGAAGGCCGGCGGCCATCGCCTCGACCAGTACCATGCCGAAGGTCTCTATCAGTGTCGGAAGCACAAAAATATTCGCGGCACAATAGAGATCCACAAGCCCCTGCGAGGGGAGGCTGAAAAAATCGGACTGGAGACCTGCGAATTTTTCCATTGTCACTATTCCGAGCGACCGCGCCTCCGGAAATTTGGTGTTTATGAGACCCGCCGCCTTTCCGGCGACGACCCAGGTAAATTTAAAGCCCTTTTTCTTTAGTTCCGCTGCAATTGCAGGTATGAGCTCGTAGCCTTTTTTGGGATGGTAGCGGCCAACTGTCAGAATAAGCTTGTCGGTGTTTTTCATGCCAAGCTCTGAAAAAACCTTTTCCTTTACGCTTCCGTTTTTGGAAGCCGCGAAGCGCTCCACATCCACTCCGTTCGGAATTATCCTGATTTTGTTCTCGTCTATGCCAAGCTCAAGATATTCCTTTTTTACGCTTGGGGTAAGTGCGACAAGGCCATCGAATTTAGGATATTTTTCCATTGCCAGAGCGTCTATCGCAGGATCAAGCCGACATCCGTAATTTATTTGCGGATACTTTTGAATGTCATCACCGCAGCAACGGAGTATGCAGGGTATTTTGTTTTTTTTGAAAAAGTCAACGGAATATATTCCTGCCGGATACCCCATTGTTACCTGCCAGAGGTCAAATCCATATTTCTTCTGGAGGGCGGCGAGACGGTTCCTCAGATATATTTTGCCGAGAAAGGGCGCACGCCGGAAAAGTCCGCCCGTCCATTTGGAAAGATGTATTGTATCATACTTGAATGGAGCTTTTACTTTAGGCGGCGGCGTGGTCGTTATCACAATCGGCTGATGTCCGGCCCTGACCAGTGATTCGCATACGTTATGTATGCACACTTCGGCTCCTCCGAAATAAGGATAGAATTGAGGAATGAGATGAGCTATTTTCATTTTATCCCGCGCTACAGACTTTCTATTTTCTGGTTATGACGTAATCATCTACCACCAGCACGTCCAGTTCCGAATCGAGGTAAACGTCAACCGCATCGCATGCGCCCATTACAATCGGGAACCCGTGAAGATTGAAGGAGGTGTTCAGAACCGACGGGATACCTGTTTTCTTGTAAAATTTACTAATCAAATCATAGAATTCCGGGTATGTCGCGGGGTTGACAGTTTGGGCCCGCGCGGTTCTATCTGTCTGATGTATTCCGGCAATGACCTTGTCCCACATTTCATTTTTTGCCTGAAAGGTAAACATCATATAAGGCGAATAGAGTTCTTTTAGAGAATCCGGCACATCGACAACCGTTTCAAGTTTGTCCTCCATTACAGCGGGTGCAAATGGCATCCAAAAGTCCCTCTTCTTTATCGCCGCGTTGATTTTATTTATTATCCTAAGGTCATCGGGAGATGCGATAATAGATCTGTTCCCGAGCGCTCTCGCACCGAATTCCATCTTTCCCGAACAACGCGCGACTATCTTGCGGGCAACCAGCATTTCGGCGATCTCTTCATTTATATCGGAGGACTTGCGGAAGGAAACATTATTTGAATATTTCTTCATGGCCTCTTCTATGTCGTCGGAAGCTTCAGTCCCCAGGCAGCAAGTATTGAATTCAATATGGGGCGAATCTTTTCCCCTGGCGCTTTCATAGCCCAGAAATGCCGCCCCGAACGCATTTGCTTCGTCTCCGCACGACGGAAAACAGCTGACGAACTCCACTTCCGGCAATTCCGCTATGAGTTTATTGGCCTTCACATTCATAAAGAAGCCCCCGGAAAGAAGCACCTTCTTTATTCCGGTCTTTTTTATGCCTGCCTTTACCCATTCTATCGCCACATCCTCTGCCATGAGCTGGAGTCCGGCTGAAAGGGTATCGAATCTCAGGGTAAATACTGATTTAAAAAGGTCCTCAACCAGTTTCTGTTTCGCTTCTCCGCGGGAGTTTCTTACGTCGGGATATTTTCCCGTATTGTTAAAAACCAGCGGGTTTTCCTTGTCGAATCCGACAAAATCTTTCAAAATATCCTTGGCTTTTTCTGCGTATTTTTTCTGGGCGTAGGGAGCAAGCCCCATGAGCTTGTACTCGTGCTCATGCGGAATAAAACCCATTATATATGTGACGTGCGCGTATATGCAGGCCGGTGAAAATGAGTCGGACGAGGCTATTTCGCTAAGCTTGCCTTTTTCTCCGATATAGACGGCGCTGGTCTTGCTGTCGCCGCCGCCGTCAAGTGAAAATACCAGATATTTGTCGTCGTCTTTCCTTGGGGCGAGCCCGTAATATGCACATGCAGCATGGCAAAGGTGGTGTTCAAACCTCTCGTGTTTTTCGTGTATGCCGGCCTCTTTGAGATAGTCTTCAATAACCTTTTTCCTGCCTTTGGGGCTTTTTCCTGCGAGCCTGCGTATCCCTTTTTGCAACAGCGTGCCGAAGGACGGGAAATCGATTTCATCGCCGAACCATTTTTTCTTTATGATATTATATCGGGTATGAAATTTATTGATATCATCTTCCCTGCATTCTATCATTTTGGAGCCTTTTCCCCCAAGCACCACCTTGTCTATGTCGTCAATGGAAAGATTAAATTTCTCAAGGGCCGCCTTAATGGACAGTTTCGGGAAACCGGGCTGATTCTTGATTCTTGATATCCGCTCTTCCTGTATTGCGAAGACAATCTTGTTGTCTTTCATCAGAACAGCCGATGAATTTAATCCGGTATTTATACCCAGAATATACATGATTTCAACCTCGCTGATTCTTCATATTTAAAAAAGTTCCTATTGTGAGGACGGTCTGCACAAGATCTCCGCTGACGCCCTCCACATTTTCACCGTCTATCCATTTGGGAAAATCTTTCTTCAACTTTGTCATATCAAAAAAGCCCAGACTGTCAAGAGTGTCCGAGGAACAAAGGGACTTCACTGCGTTTTTGAGGGTCTCCTGATTTCTCAGGGCATAGTCCCGTGTTGGCCATGTCCTTTCGGCCCATTCCTTGTCGGCGTCCTGTCGTTCTGGGAATATACGTCTCTTTGCGAATCCTGCAATCTGATAAAGCGTTTGTTTCAGACAGGAGGCCGTAACTGGCAGATTTGTATTGGCGCTCCAGATATGTGCCAGTCGCTTATCAAGTATCTGAAGGCATTTCTTTTCTATCCTGCCGTTGAAGCGGTGTTCCGCCGGAAGCGTCAGGTAGAGATCAAAAAGTTCGTTGATGAAGGATATTGTCCGCTGCTCCGAAAATGTGGCTATGCTCGCGTGGTTGGGGTAACTGTAATGCCTGGAAAGATGGTGAAATGTAAGATATTCCCAAAGATCGAAACGGTTTGAAGTAAGCTCTTTTCCGCGCTCCAAAACCCCATTGATACTCGCTTGCTGAAATTCCCTGAGAGCCAATTTTTTATCTTCCGCGATATATTTCCAGATATTTGCCTTTTTTATTCTGTACGATGCATTTTCGATGAAGAAATTTGTCAGGTCTTCGGGCGGCTCCATCATCGTTCTATAATAAAGCGTCCTGCCCTGGAAATTGAGATTTTTCCCAGGAATATACATACCCTGGAACATATAGTCGAAGCCGTGCCCGTGGAAACATACGTCGGCCCTTGTGTTTACGGCCTCATTAAAACCGTAGAAAAGACCGTGGTCATAATTGTACATTCCGCCGATTACCTCGACAGAAGGACGCAGTATTTTACCGTAATGCTCCTCATCCAGCTCCAGTGCGAGATGCTGGGACCCCTTAGTGATGGCAATCTCACGTGCGATTCGAAGTTCCCGGTTTTCACCAACTGTCGCCGTAAAACAGACAGGAAAATTGTCCTCGAAGGCCGCCAGCACGGAGCGCGAATCCATACCCCCGCTCAGAAAATGCCCGTAACGCTTACCGTCTTCCGTTTTCCATCGGACACTTTTTTTAGTAAGTTCGGCCATCCTATGGGAATGGTCATTCAGGCTGAGACGGCTTTTTTCGTAATTGCGCTTCCAGTAATTTTCTATCCTGACGGGGCCGCTGCCGAACTCAAGTATCGAGGCATCCGGCAGAAAGTAAGCGTCCTTTGCATAAGTTTTGGTGCCGAAAAGCCGCTGGAACCAGAGAAACTCGAAGAAAGCTTCCTTTTCAATCCTGAGCTGATTTGTCGCCGAAAGATAGCGCCAGAGACAGGTAAAATAAGGGCTTGCCGTAAGAGTTTTCCCCGCACTGTCTATGTGGTAAAAAAGAGGCATTGATGTAAAACGGTCGTTGACTATGAAAAGTTTTCCGCTGCTCTTGTCGAAATGAATAAAGAGAAATTCGCCGTCAATTTTCCTAATAAAGTTCGCTTCCGGCTTCGGTTTTGAAGCCAGCTCGTCAAGCAATCCGCCCCTTCCTGCTATTTCGTCAATTACAGGAAAACCGGCTATTATAACCGAAACCGTTTTTTCCGTTTCCCTTACCGACGGGGCAGGGAGTACTCCCGAAAAATCAATTGAAAGCCTTTTTCCAGCGCCGGAAAAAGAAAGTTTTTTGCCCTTTTCCTTGAGAGGACATGCGCCCGTGTCATCTCCGAAGCTCATCAGAAAATAAGGGATTGAGAATACGGATTTGAATTGTTCAGCCATTTACCGGAGTCTCTTCCTTCACAAGTTTGAAAAATGCCGGACCCGGCTGGGGATTGTCGGTCTGGACATCCTTCAGCGAAAGGTAATCTGCGATATAGCCTTTCAGCATTTTATTGTGGAGTTCCTCAATTGAGTGAAACTCTTTCCTTTCCACTCCGATGTCGGCAACAAGATTCACGCCCTGAGTAAAACATTTTGATTTTTCGAAACAGGCAACTCGCTCGCTTTTCTTATTGAAGACAAAACGCACGGAATTGACAAGCCTTACTATTCCGTCGCATCTTGTCGTAGGCATGCATGTATAGAAATGGGCCTCGAACGGGTTTGGAAACCTTTCTTTTTCCGGGCGGCATCTGGCGAGATACTTCATAACAAGTTTCCGGCGGTAGACGGAACTGCAAAGCTCCCAGAAATAATTCCAGTATTTCCCTTGATCTCTCGCCGTGTCCCAAGTGATTATGCCGTCACCGGCATCCTTGAAATCCGGTGAGTTTCCTCGCTTTATATTTCTGCCGAGCCTGAGTGTAAAGCAACCGACGTCCTTCCTTGTTTCCATAAAGCCCTCAATCGTATCCCAGCTGAAGGAATCGTAGAAAATGAGGTCGTCCACCATGAACCCTATATACTCGGATTTGCTGCCGTTAATTATATTTTTAACGTCCTCAAGGAAATTACCCTGCCGCACAAATTCGCATTTAAACTCATTTATCAGAGACTTATAACTTATGCCGGAATCGGCCTTATAGAGTATCGTAATATTTTTCTCGTCTATCCCGGAATAATGTTTTGCCGAGAGAAGCAACGATTTAAGCTGAAGTGTTCTGTCCTTGGAAAAAATTATTATATGCGTCTTTTTCATATCTTAATCTTAAAAATATCAATCCATCTTTTTGCATTTATTATCCGCCACCAGACAGGGTCAAACGCCCCTCCCGTCTTTGTAAACTTCGTAAAGGCATCTAATATTGTTTCTTTTCTCACAAAAGGCAAATCAGAAGCGTTCCTTAAATTTTCTGCGAAAAAATCCTTCAGCTCACCCGCTGCCCAGCGTCCAACCGGACTTGAGTAGCCCTGCTTGTCGTGCCTGTTGCCCACAAGAGGCGGAAGCACGTCCTTCACCGCCTCGCGCATTACCCTCTTTGTAAGTCCTCTGTGTATCTTGTAGACGGATGGCAACCTGAGGCAGAATTCCACGAGCTTATAGTCTAGGAATGGCACTCTTGTTTCACGTGAGTGGGCCATTGAGTTCCTGTCCACATTATGCAATATATATCTTAGAATGGTGAGCCTGTTCCTGTGCAGTGACGGCACATTCGGCTCTTCTCTTCTCGTCGGGCGGGGTTGGACTTTTCCACCGTTGAAAAGGAATTCCGTATTGAGGAGGGGATTTACGGGCGAGGGTATCCTGTCCGGAGCGGAAAGCCTGATGAACTTTCTTATGATTATCTTCCATTCCTCATGGTGGCGCATTTGGAACGGTATGAATTCCGAGGCCAGATCGATCAGATGCCCTTTCCTGAGCATTTCAGAAAAGAAGGCCCAGTGAAAATCGCCATAGCCGCAGAGAATCTCATCCGCGCCCTGGCCTTCAATGATGACCTTGCGGTTGTCATTTTCCGCCCTGACGTGCTTATAGAGAAGCCAGTGAGGGACCGGCGAACCGTGAAGTATAGGTATATCGTTGTGCCATATTACCCTGTCGAGGTTTTCCCGTACGTCGTCGGGTTTCGGAAAGTGCAGCGAGGAGTCCGCCCCGGTACTTGCGAGTACGGCCTTTATGTACTTCCTTTCATCTATGGACTTGTCGTCGTAACATGAGGAGTAAGTTTTGAGACCGGCATCTTTTTCCCGCGGGAAAAGGTGTCCCAAGCCTACCAGTGTCGAGGAGTCAAGTCCTCCCGAAAGAAGAAAGCCGACAGGAACATCCGCCCTGAGCCGGAACTTTACCGATTGATCAAGTTTTTCGCGAAATTCTGAAATGGCATCTTCAAAGGTAATGTCCAACTCCGGTCCGAACGGCGGGCTGTACCATCTGCGCGGCGTTATTTCGTTGCCGGGTTTCCATTTTGAAAGGTCAAGTTCAATGCAATGACCCGGTTCAAGCTCGGTTACGTTCCTCCACATGGTGCGGCTGTCGAATGAAAAATCTCCGGTGTTGAGGTAATGGTAAAGCCTTTCCGTATCGGCTTCGGGAACGAAATCACTGAACCCGGTAAACTGTTTTATTTCGGAAACCGTCCTGAACCCCGACGGACTGTTATTGTAATAGAGCGGTTTTATCCCCAGCCTGTCGCGTGCAATGAAAAGCGTGGCCGCTTTCTTATCGTAAATAGCAAAAGAGAACATTCCGTTGAACCTGTCGAGGCAGGCGCTTCCCCACCTCATGTAGGCCGCCAGAATAACCTCGGTATCGGAATCCGAAACAAAGCTAAAGTTCTCCCTTTCCAGCTCTTCTCTTATTTCGAGGTAATTATAGACTTCTCCGTTGTAGGTTATCCAGAGATTTCCGTTTGCGTAAGACATGGGCTGGCGACCTCTCTCCGAAAGGTCTATGATGGAAAGCCTCCTGTGCCCGAAACTTAATAACGACGCGGGGGTTTCAAAGGTCTCTGCGCCGAAAGCGTCCGGCCCCCGGTGTTTTATTATTTCAAGCGCCGGGTGGTCGGGACGAATTCTTTCTCGGCTTATATTTACGAGTATGCCGCACATTTATAAAGCCTCCGCGGGCGCGAACTTTTTCCATCCGCCGTCAAAAAATATTCTGTACCAAAGCTCGAAACAGAAATACGTCCAGAGGAAGCCTGCGTTTGTTTCCTGGAATTTTCCTTCCTTCATCAATTTCAGAATATTGTCGAGATGTTCGGAGTTGATGCCGTCTCTTTTCCTTATTGACTCGGAATTTATTACCTCCTCGAAGAGATCTGAGCCTCGGCCTCCGGCTTTGAGTATCCATTCCTTGAACGGGGTTCCGAAACCGACTTTCTTACGGTATATCTGATCGTTGTCAATATATTTTTCGGCTACTTTTTTGAGTACCGATTTGCAGACGCCGCCCCGCAGATGCTTGCTGTACGGTATGGTATTCGCCAGAGAGAACATCGGAACGGTGCAGAAAGGAACCCTGAGTTCCATCGACGAAGCCATGCCCATTCTGTCGGCCCTCCAGAACCATTGTGGGAGGTCGCATAATTCATACTGGAGGATTGTTTCCATCAAGGAGTCGCGATCTCCCATTTTAAGAACTTCTTTTCGGAACTTTATTCCGGAATCATCTCCTTTAAGAAGAAGGTCTGTAAAGTTTAAATCGGCATATGAAAGCGCATACATGGAAGGTGAATAGCGGGAAATATTTAAAAATGATTCGCCCTTTTTAAGAGGCCATAAACGAGATATCAAATTTCTTATGCCCGGATGATAGTAAAGAAAATTTCTCTTCCGTATATTCGCCAGAAATTCATGGCTGAACCTTCCGTAGCCCATGAAAGACTCGTCCGCGCCTTCACCGGCAAGCATTACCGTGATATGTTTCCTTGCCTGTTCTGTAAGGTAGTAGGTACACACGGTATTGGGATCGTTCAGCGGGTGCTCATAGTGCCATATTGAGGGCATGAGGAAATCCATGAAAATATCGCTGCTCATGGCGTAATCGTGGTGTTCGGTGTTGTAGCGTTTCGATATCCTCTTCTGATACTCGGATTCGTCGTAAACATCCTCCTTGAAAGAGATTGAGAACGAATGCAGCTTTTTTCCCGTCATTTCCGAGGCGAGCGCGGTTATCAGGCTTGAGTCAACACCACCGCTCAACTGTACGCCTAGCTCAACATCGCTCCTCAGATGGATTTTGACGCTTTCCCTGAAAAGATGCTCTGTTTCTTCACAGGAGTCCTCAAAACTTTTACTCTTGTTATGTCTTATTGTGGAATTAATGTCAAAGTATTTCGATATCCTGACCCGCCCTGTTTTCAGCTCGCCGCAATGCCCCTGAAGAACACTCGAGACGCCTTTGAACATCGTGTTGCTTCCGATAACAGAGCGGAAAATGATGTATTCGTCGAATGCGGTTGGGTCGGGTTCAAGGTTTTTATAGGGGAGAATCGACTTTATTTCGCTGCAAAATATATGGTAGTCGGCATCCTCAAAGTGGAAAAGCGGCTTTATCCCTAGCTGATCCCGTGCGAAAAAAACCTCCTTCTTCCGCAGGTCGGCAATAACGAACGCAAACATCCCGATGAAGCGGTCGAGGCATTTCTTACCCCATACCCTGTAGGCTGCAAGCAACACCTCTGTATCGCTGTCGGAATTAAATGAACATCCTGAAGCCTGAAGCTCGCTTCTCAATTCCTTGAAATTATATATCTCCCCGTTAAAGACTATCGCAAGACCGTTTTCGCGGTCGACCATGGGCTGATGCCCCTTTTCGCTCAAATCGAGAATGCTTAATCGCCTGAATGCAAGCGAAATCCATTCGCCGTCGGAGAAAAAACCTTCATCATCAGGACCGCGGTGAACAATCATCGCGTTCATTTTCCTGAGGGTTTCCTCGGGAAACTTTTTTGCTGTTTTGGATATTACGCCTACAAAGCCGCACACGCTGTCAGCCCTCCATATTTCGGCCCGCAAGCCCCTGAAGCTCTACCATTTCACGGAACTTGCCGCCTTTGGCATAAAGCTCATCGTAAGTGCCCTCTTCGATGATCCTTCCTTTTTCGAGAACATAAATTTTGTCCGCTTTTCTCACTGTGGAAAGCCTGTGTGCGATAATGATCATTGTTCTTTTTCCGTGGGCATCGTCTATACTTTTCTGAATGAACTTTTCGGTTTCGGAATCAAGGGAGCTGGTTGCCTCGTCAAGGATAAGCAGAGGTGTGTCTCTCATAAGTTCACGTGCTATAGTTATGCGCTGACGCTGTCCGCCGGATATATTCATGCCGTCGTCGCCAAGCATCGAATCAAAGCCCTTTTCCATTTCAGAGATGAATTTGTGGGCGTAAGCTTTTCTCGCCGCCTCTTCTGCATTGTCCTTAAGGGAAGGCTCCCAGAGCGTGATGTTGTTAAGCACGGTATCATTAAAAACGACTGGCTCCTGGGTGACATAGCCGATTCCGGAGCGTAACTTATCCAGATTTACGTCTTTATAAGCTACCCCTGAGATAAGTATTTCGCCTTTTTGCGGATCAAGCAATCCGGAAACCAGGTTCACTATCGTTGACTTGCCTGCGCCGGAACCGCCGACAAAAGCCACTGTGCTGTTCGGTTTTATATTGAAACTCATGCCGTTCAGGACATAATCGCCCTGCATATACTTGAAATATACATCTTTAAATTCGATGCCCTTTGAGAAGTCAGGAACCTGACCCTGAAAAACATCTTCTCTCTCCTTGAATTTATCAAGCTCTTTGTGAATCTGCTCATATATCACGATACCACCAGATGAGTTCAGGAACTTCTGATACGCACCCATTATCACAACTGATTTCTGATAGCATAAATAGAGTATTCCCATCAGAACTATGGAATCCGCAGGCGTACCCTTTAGAAAAACCACCTGAACATAGACTATCACCGCCAGCATCGTTATGGCGAAAGGCTTGAGCCCTTCCACGCTTACGCTGCACCAGAGCGCCTGCTGCCTTATCACCGAAGCATATACTTCTCCCTGAGACTTCATCTTTCTCGTAGCGGCCGGATGCACATTTGCGGCCTTCAGGTACTTGAAGTTTACAAGTATCTGGTGGATGATGCTGTAAAGAGAACATACTTCAATGCTGTTTCTCAGCGCGTAATGCTTAATCCTTTTATTTATATATTTGAAGAGAAAAAGCAGTGGCACTCCGAGTGTCCCGACAAGTATTGTGACTTTCAGGCTCGTGAGTACCGATACCGCCAGAAAGGATATTTCCAGTAGAAAATTTATCAATACGTTGCTCAGAAACCTGAAAGACGAACTGACTTTTCCCATCTCATGTATCGCCACGTTATTGAGAAAACCGATACTGTGCGTAAGAAAATACTCATAGCGTGCGCGGAAGAGCTTCCTCATAATTTCTTCCTGGAGCTTTATCGTAAGTGATGATTCCAGATGTGCACTGTACCATATCACGCCTATCAGAATAATCGTACTGAGAAAGAATATCAACGAGCAGGAAATAAGGAGAGCCAGGAGCATATTCTCCATCCCGGTTATCCCACAGAAATTCAACAGCTTGAAGGCGTACGTCGTTACAAGGTTCGACTTTTCCGCGTTTTCCTGTCCGAAGCTCATCACCGCAACGAATGCGGCAACGCCCAGTCCCTGGAGCGAGGTAGCCGCAAAAGCCATAAACATGAAAAGGAAAAACTGCTTTCCAAGCCGCCTGTAGTAAAATCCAAAATATTTAAGAATATTCATTAGTAACCTTCGTACTTAACGGCTTTCCGCCATTTTCCTCAAAAGAGCGTAATATTCCATGTCAATCACATTTGTTCCAGCGATGTTCAGGATTTTCAGCGATTCATTTTTTCTTTTTTCCTTTGAAAATCCGGCGGCCTCGACTATTTTGCCGGCGAAATCTTCAGCACTCTTGGCCGCGACGAAACCGTTTTCACCGTCCTTTATCCATACGTCTGTGATCCCTGGAATCAGTACCCCTATTACGGGGGTGCCGCAAGCTATGCTCTCAAGCATCGGAGTTCCAAGCCCTTCATAAGTAGTAGGAAAGCCGTAAACATCCGCCATCTGGTAGAATTTATCAATATTTTTCACAAAGCCGCATTCCACTTGCACCCTCTGTTCCAGCCCTTCATCCTTCACCCTCCGGACAATTTTTTCATAGAACGCCACGTCTTCTTTAGCCTTTGGGCCGCTGTCAACTATCGGACCTCCAAGATAAAGTTTATATTCCTCCGGAAGCGCTTTAACAACATCAACCAGGAATTCCTGATTCTTTGTCTTTTTATACTTTGCGATGTATGTCACAAGCTTATAGTCGCCCGAAAATTTAGTAAGTTCCTTACGCATCGTCATCTTGGTATCCTCATCGACCGGGAAGAATTTCTTTTCATCGACAGGATTCGGACGGCACCATATTTTCTCGCCGGATACCCCGCCTCGAAGAGATATGTCTCTGAGGTGTTCCGAAATAGCCACGATATGGGAGCGTGGCGGGAACTTTGTTTCCATCCAGAGCCTGTGTGGGAACGGGACAAAGTGATAGGGGCTGTCCATTTCGTTGCAAAGCTCTATAATCGTCGGAATATTTCTTTTCGACGCGAAATCGATAACAGCAGAGGTCACATAGTTTTTCCCGAAAATATGAATAACGTCCGGCTGAGGGGTCAGATTTTTCAGGTAGGAATGTACCTTCGAAACTTCCTTCTGGAAGTTTCGAAGCAGCGCGAGCCTTCTCATTATGCCGCCTCCTGGAAGCGAAAGCGATTTTGCCGCGATCCGCGAAACCTTTAGCCCGTCATATTCATAGTCCTCTATATTGTTAAATGTCTCCGATCCGCAAAGCACTTTAAGGCTGATTTCCGGATATTTTTCACAAAGCCTTTTATACTGGTTATGGGCGCGGAAACCCGACCCCGAATATTCGGGCATGTATTTACTGCTTACCAAAAGTACGTTCAACATATCTTATATCCTTGAAATTTTTTCTATCAGCCGGACTGCAAATTTTTCCATTCCCTCTTCGGACACCGCATCCGCGTAAACCTTCTGAGCTTCAGATGCCGTCTCAATTCTCATTGAGTCATTTTTCAGTATTTCTTCAAATGCCTCGTCAAGATCGGAAAGGTCCCACTTGTGCTGAATAAATGTCTTGCCCGGCTGAAAAAGATCAGGCCATGTCTCCATGTGGTCCATTTCCGGCTTGAAGAGCAGCGCTCCGCAGATGATGATTTCAAAATCCCTCAGCGTTATCTCGCCTACCCCGAAAGGACCCGCGGCAATTTTTGAATTCCTCATCTCCTCAAAATATCTATCGAGCGGTATTTTTCCCGATTCCGCTCCGAAGGACGTCATTTTTTCAGTCACGGACTTCCGGTGCGCTATGACCGAAGGCCTTGAATGTCCCAGCCCCACGCGGCAGCTGACGGAAATTGTTCTTTCTTTAGCCGCCGGAGTAAATGCGATGCTGAGCTTTTCCCCTAAAAGGTTGGCGAGATACGGCCTCAGCTTCTGCTTCATTTTTGCCGCGAAACCATAGCGCGACGAATTATAATTCTCAAAACAGCTGTTCCACGAAACGTCCAGCTTTTTCAAATCCTCTTCGCGCGGAACCGGATAGCTGACGCTTTCCTCGCCGCACTTATAAAGTTCGTCAAAATAATCCGTAAAAATCCGCCCCGTCCTGAACGGCTTGAGGTAAAGCGTTTTGTCTTTCAATATCTGGCTTTTCAGGAAGAGGTCAACATGTTCAAGGGCCTCGAACTGAGTACACCACGTACTGTCGGTAGCATCAAACCATACAGTCTTAACGCCTTTTCTCCGTGCGCTCTCAAGAAAATCAATTATCTTGTTTTTCCCTTTGCGCCAGTCGTACCTGAAGACTTTGGAATTGATGAAAAGAACATCGCATTCAAGGGCTTTTTCAGGAGGGCCGAAAATAAAATGAAGTTTCCGTTTCCTCTCGGAAAAATGCCTTTTCGCCGAAAGCAGCGGACAGTTGAACGCACGCGAGTTGGGGCAGTCATTGTTTGTAAGAACATTTATTTTCACTATAGAAGAAGCCATTTTTCTCTGAAAATCCTTCTTTCTTCAAGTTCGGACGTGCTCATCGGTTTTTTTAATGCGTTCAAAAGCTCTTCCATGTTTACAGTCTGAATATTGTCTTTGCCGAGAGAACCCCTCACTACCCGGCATGCCGCATCCAGCTCCTTTTCCAGCTCCGGCAGCATAGGACGGAATGGTGGGGCCTTGATGAGTATGATGATTTTTTCCGTGCAGAGCGCCTCGCAGAACGCCGTTCCGCAGAAGGTGAAAAGGAATGAGTCCGGCATATCCAGGCATTCCGAAAGAAAGCCCCTGACTATTTTAGCACCGTACTTTTCAGGCCCGAAAAGACAGTCGCGTGCCGCCTTCGGAGCCTGCTTGTAGTAGACCTCAAGTCCGGCATTTTTCAGAGCTTCAAGAATTTTTACCTGAAAAGCGGCATAAGGTACGTCCGGCACCGTAAATGATGGAACCGCGTTGAACTCGCCCATGAAGCCGGCAGGAACAAGCATCACCGACTTTGGCACTTCATTTTTCAGCGGAAATCTTGTACTTTTTTCCGTCAATGCTGAAAAATTCTTTTCTTTTATTGTTTCAACTTCAAGCTTCTCGGGGGAGTCCAGCAAGGTTCTGTAAACTTTTTCAAGATTTTTCTTTATCTGAAGTGCCCCGGCCGTGCTGAAGGTTACGAACTTATCGCAGAACGCAAGCTCGTTAATGCCCCACCACTTGTCCGCGAAAAACGGCCTCTCGCCTCCGTGGTCCATACGTATCACCGTTCCGCCGACACTTTGTACCTTCAAGCTTATCAGCCTGTTCCAGTAGCCGCCGCCTGTTCCGCTGAAAAAGACGGAATCCTTGAGTGGGAACGGGCATTTTTTCACAATGTCACGCAGTCCCCATGAAATATAATAGCCGGCTATTCCTTTTACATAGGAGCGGTAATTTTCAGGTAGTTGGGTTCCGGTGGTTGAGGAAATGATTTTTGCCCATCCATCCGCGACTGTTTCCGATAGTTTTTCCGCTCCGCTCAGCCTGAACGAGAAGGAAGGCGCGCGGCTGAAAAAATAATTGGGAATTGTGCACGGTACCGGGAGTGAATTTTCACAGCAGTACGTAGAAAACATTTTTGTCAGACCGTTTGTGAAATAAAGTGGAGTCCCTGCCTGATTTATGGACTCCATCACGAAGCGTTTTTTTATGATAGGCCTGAGTACATCTTTTAGTTTTTCCGTAAAGGACTTACGGTCGAGTGCCATCGAGGGCGGAATGTTCGATAAAGATTCCTCTATAGTCCCTTTATAAAGAACTGAGTTTTTTCCGCAGACAGGTTTTCTTTCGGCCTTTTTTGTAAAGAAGACATCAAGGAAATCGCATGCGAAAAAATTAAAATCCATGTACAACTGCCTGAAAACAAGCTGAATAAGTGTTCTTTCCGTTCCAAATAATGAATCGTAGAGCCCGAAAAGAAAATCCATGTTCTGGGTGGCAATCGAATCATAAATATCAGGCCCGCACGGCCAGAACGGGGCCTTGAAAAAGGCTTCCATTTCCATCACGGAAAGGGCCTCTATATCTAAGGGTACAATATTCATGAAGAGAGGGAAACTCCGTTTTTACGAATTCAGACTTTTTTATTTCCGTTGATATTATCCCACATTTTCTGAAGCTTGAAGAGGGCCTCATTCATTCCAGCCATCCCGTGCAGATGTCCCAGCCATATTTCGGGCATTATAACCATTTCGCCGTCAAACATGTACGGAGCAAAGCTTTCCCAGGGGAGATTGCCCATTCCGATCTGAAGACCTTCTCCGTCGATTCCAGACGCATCCGACACATGCAGGTGCCTGATGACGTGTCTTACTTTTTTGAACTCTTCGACAATGTCAAGACCTTTCCAGTTGCAGTAAAGCTGCATATGTGAAGTATCGAAAGTTATTCCGTAGTCGCGGCCCTTGACCAACTCCAGCATGTCGTCGGATGAAAGCGAGTAGTTAGTGTACCACTGCCCCCCGAGATACCATGGAAAAGGAGCTATATTTTCAAGCATCATCTCGACTTCGAGACCCTCAAGCTCATCAAGTGATCTTTGCGCCTGGTCTCTGAGTTTCTGGACTTCCTTCGCGTCAAGAAATGAATCAACCGACATCGCGCCAGGGTGGACAACCATTTTAGGTCTCTTCGGCGTATTTTTAAAGAGGGGAGCCACTTCCACACTGAGCCGTGCGGCCTCCCTTATTCTTTCGACCGACCACACCCTGTGCTCTTCGTCGCGCGAACATATGTCAAGAAGAATATTTCCGTAATGCTCGGGCATGTGGACGACCAGTTCCGGCTCGACCTGTTCTTTTATATCGGGTCTGTGATTCATGTCGTCGGCAGTCATATGCACTTCGAGGATAGTCGGTTTAAAGTTATCAAGCAGGAACTTTATGTCGTGCCATCTGGCTATCACGCCATACTTGAAGGAGACGTTCGAGAAGCATTCTCCGGCAGTGCCTGAGATATCGGAGGCAAGAAAAATATCGCCTTTTTTCATTGCGCGCTTTATATTTACATTTACAAGCTCTTTATACTTTTGTGGCGAAAGTCCATCGCCCGGCGACATTGTCGAAAAGTCTTTTTCGGAAAGCTTTTCTCCGGTGACGATGTCGCGCGCCGCTACAAGACTCTTGCCGAGCGCCTGGCGGTTCATCACTTCGCCGCGCGAAAGCGATCTTTCTTTTCTTCCCATCGCCATTTCGATACATCTGATATCGCGTCCAAGCTTTTTCGTTCCGGTCGGTTCGAGACTCGCGGCATGGTCGGGGCCTTCCATGGTTCTGTCGAGCGTGATATGTCTTTCGACTATGTTTGCACCCATTGCCGCCGCCGCAATCGAAACGGCTATACCGAGTTCATGTCCGGAGTAACCTACTGGAATGCCGAATTCTTCTTTCATTTTCAGCATATAGTTGAGATTTATCTGCTGAAACGGGGCGGGATAATTTGAATTGCAGTGTAGAAACGCGAACTCCGCACCTTTGCTTTTCAAAAACTTATACGTATTATTGACTTCCTCTTCCGTGGACATTCCTGTTGATATTATCATTGGCAACTTGCTTGATATGTAGCGCTCAAGGAGCGGAAGATTGGGCAAGTCGACGGACGCTATTTTTATGCACTTTATGCCGAGTTCATTGACAAGGTACTCGTAGCTTTCGAAGTCAAAGGGAGTACAGAGAAAGTCCAGACCCTTCGATTCCGCATATTCCTTGAGTTTTACCAGATCCCGGTCCGGAAGCTGAAACTTCTTGAGGAACGGCATGACATACTGCACGCCTTTGTCGGCGGTTTCCGTCTCATCGAGAATGCCCGGACGGTAAAGTGTTGCAAGGTTTCTCCTCTGAGTCTTTACGGCATTGAAGCCGGCCTCTACAGCGACATCAACGAGCTTTTTAGCAATGTCCAGTCGTCCATTATGGTTAAGCCCTATTTCGCCTATGAGGTAACACGGATGGCCGTCGCCTATTTTTTTGCCGCCTACGATTATTTCGCGCATTTTTTACTGCTCCTGGTGATATTTTCTGATCATTGAACCAACTATTTTCCAGCCTTCTTCGCAATCTATTTCAAAGTACGTTTCTTACGGCATTTCGTGTCAAGAAGCCGCTCGCAGCCGGTTATATGAAATGCCCCGCTCTCCTTTTCCCGAGGTAAGGGAGGTGATTCCCATATTTTTATATACTTCCTAAATTTTTTTGGAGGAGCTTCACGACTGTTTGCGGGTTTGCCTTACCCTTACTCAGTTTCATAACTTGTCCTACGAAAAATTGAAGCACCTTCGGGTTGTTTCCACTTTTATACTGCTCCACTTGAGTCTGGTTTTCGCGTATCGCCTGTTCTACGAACGACTCTATTGCCGACTCGTCGGTCACCTGCACAAGCCCTTTTTCTTCAACAATTTCCTCCGGAGCTTTTCCGCTTGTAAACATTTCGGAGAACACGGTTTTAGCGATTTTGCCGCTTATTGTGTCGTTATTGATAAGCTCTATCATAGCTCCGAGGTTTTTCGGACTTATTCCGCATTCATTGATGCTGGTATTCGAGGCGGCAAGCTCCCGCAACAACTCGGAAATGATCCAGTTTGCCAGCAGTTTGGGGGTATTTGTATGCTTTATTCCCTCCTCAAAATAGTCGGCATAAGATTTTTCGAGCGTGAGAACGTGCGCATCGTACGGCGTAAGCCCGAACTTGGCGACAAATCGTTCCCGTTTCGCTTCCGGAAGCTCGGGAATTTCTTTTCCGAATTTTTCTATATCTTCATTCGTAAACTCAATCGGCATAAGGTCTGGTTCAGGAAAATAACGGTAGTCATGCGCGTTTTCTTTGGAGCGCATGAGATAAGTTTCTCCCTGATCATCGTTCCAGCCGCGGGTTTCCTGACAGATTTTTATGCCGTTTTCGACAGCATCCTCCTGTCGGCTTATCTCGTATTCTATTGAGCGGTGTACGGCTCGGAAACTGTTGAGGTTCTTTAACTCGACTTTTGTTCCAAATGTGTCCGCGCCGCACGGCATTATAGAAATATTAACATCGCAGCGCATCTGGCCTTTTTCCATGTCGCAGTCGCTTATTCCGGCATACTGCATTATCTGCTTGAGGCTTGTGAGATAGGCATAGGCTTCGTCCGCGCTTTTCATCTCCGGTTCGCTCACAATTTCCATGAGCGGCACCCCCGCGCGGTTGAAGTCAATCCCGCTCGCGCCAGGGAAATGAGTGGACTTGGCGACGTCTTCCTCAAGGTGTATTCTGGTTATGCCTATATCCTTATTGGGCAGTTCATTGCCGGAAAACCCTTTTCCTGATATATGAATCTTTCCTTTGAGGCAGAACGGCAGGTCATACTGGGATATCTGATAGTTTTTCGGCATGTCCGGGTAAAAATAGCTTTTCCGGTCGAACTTGCTGTATTTCGGTATTTCGCAGGAGCACATCAGCCCCGCGATTATGGTCCGTCGTATCGCCTCTTTATTCGCCACCGGCATAACTCCCGGATATCCCATGCAGACAGGGCAGACCATTGTATTCGGGCCTTCTCCATAACTGTTCGGGCATGAACAGAACATCTTGCTTCCGGTTTTCACCTGGACATGCACTTCCAGCCCTATTACCGCTTCGTATTTCGACATGTGCAGAACCTCTCTTTTGCCAAAGCCTATAGAATAGCCCTGAGACACGTATTTTTAAAGAGCCTTTCCATAAAATTCCCTGTTCCACATTTTTTCCCCATGCTTGACAAACAGGAAAACAAAGCTTAGAATAGGTGTTTATGTTTTGTTGAAAACTGATAATCAGGAAGGACGTACGGTTTCATGAACCTGCACTGGATCGATTGGACTATTGTCGCTCTTCTTATCATATTGCTCATCTGGATTACCGAAAAAACCAAAAAATACGTCCGCGGCGTCGCCGACTTCCTTGCCGCGAACCGAATGGCGGGACGTTATCTTCTGACGGTATCTCAGGGGCTTGGCGGAGCCATCTCAATCATCGCTATGTGGGAAATGATCTACGCGGCGGGCTTCCCTACCCAGTGGTGGGCGATGATGTCTGCCCCTGTCGGGCTCCTCATTACCTTGACGGGCTTTGTCGTATACCGTTTCCGCCAGACGCGCGCCCTTACTCTCGCCCAGTTCTTCGAAATGCGCTACAGTAAAAACTTTAGGTTTTTTGCCGGATTTCTCTGCTGGATATCAGGAATACTGAACTATGGCATATTTCCCGCCGTTACCGCAAACTTCATGATATATTTCTTCGGCTTTCCTGATCATTTCAGCGTTATGGGGCTTTTCCAGATGCCGACCATTCTCGTAATGATGTTTTTGTACCTGAGTTTCGCTTTGTATATAGCTTTGTCCGGCGGCCAGATAACAATTATGATTACGGACTTTCTTGAGGGCTTCCTCACAATGATCCTCTTCGTCATCCTCATGATTTTCCTGGTATGGACATTCAGCTGGAACGATATTATTGACGGACTCAAGTACGTTCCGGAAGGCAAATCTTTGATAAACCCCTTTAAAACTTCAACATGCTCGGATTTCAACATATGGTACTTTATCATAGGCATCGTGGGAAGCGTCTACGGGGTGCGTGCATGGCAGGGCTCGTCCGGCTACAACGCTGCTGCCAGAACCCCACACGAAGCTCAGATGGCAGGGATTATAGGCGGATGGCGGCAGATGGCTAAAACCCTTGTTCTTCTCATCATTCCGCTCGCAGCCTATGCTGTCCTTCATCTTCCTAAGTTCCATGATATGGCCCAGCCAATACTTGCCCAGATCAACCAGATACAGGACCCCATGATAAGAAATCAGATGACGGTCCCGCTTTTTCTAACCAATGTTCTTCCAGTGGGACTCATGGGGATTTTTGCCGCAATAATTCTCGCTTCCGCAATAAGCTGCGACAATACCTATGTCCACGCATGGGGTTCCATTTTCGTCCAGGACGTTTTGCTCCCGCTCAGAAAAAAACCAATCGACGCAAAAAAACACATGCTATGGCTCAGACTCTCTATAACAGGTGTGGCCGCATTCGGATTCATGTTCAGCTGGCTTTTCCCTGTTAAAGACTTCATACTCATGTTCTTCGCCCTGACCGGCGCAATATGGGTCGGCGGCGCTGGCGCCGTCATTATCGGCGGACTGTACTGGAGCCGGGGGACCACTCCAGCCGCGTGGTTCGCACTCATTTCAGGCTCAACTTTATCTTTCGGCGGAATGCTTATACAGTACGTATGGCCCAAAATCACCCCAGTTCTCATGGATGCCTTCCCAAAATGCGCATGGATTGCCGAAAATGCTGAAAAATTCCCCGTCAACGGGCAGGTAATATATTTTTACGCGATGGTCGTCGCATGCTCAAGCTATATACTTATTTCTTTGCTCGGACCTAAAAAAGTTTTTGATATGGATAAGATGTTGCACCGCGGCAAATACGCTGTAAAGGAAGACATTGTTCATGTCGAAGAAAATCAGAAAAAGAAACACATCTTCAGCCTTTTTACGGATGCCTTTGCCAAAAAAATGGGAATGAGCAAGCACTTTACACGATTCGACAGATTTCTTTTCTGGGCAATTTTCTGGTGGAGTATGGGCTGGTGGGCTACTTTCGTCATAGGAACAGTTGTCGCCCTTACATTCGGACTTTCCGATAATTTCTGGTCGTGGTACTGGTGGATAAAAATACTCTTCGTAAGCTTCGTGCTCGGAATAGTGACCACTGTATGGCTCACCGTAGGCGGAATCAAAGACGCCATCCAGTTGGCTAAAGACCTTCGCAGTATCAGGTTGGACGACTCCGACGATGGTACGGTTACGGAAAAAGAAGCTGCTCATTACGTGAAGCTGGAAGAAGCTGAAAAGCTCGAAAAGGAAAATCCCCAGGCAAACGAGAATGATGACAGAGACTGATTTTTTTAGACGGAATGCCTCTTTTACCGAGGCGGGAGCAGGGAACGAACGTTACAATGTACCGCGCAGGGCAGGCTTATCAGCGGAAATTGGTCTTGAAAAACTCAATTCTGAATTTTGAGGGGGAAAGGCCGGTTATTTCCTTAAAGCGCCTGCTGAAGTGATACTGGTCGCTGTAGCCGAGTGTTTCCGCAATGGATGAAATTGAATTTTCACTTGAGCAGATAAGCATCTTCGCTTGTTCGGTTTTAATGGTGTCCTGATATTCTTTAGGTTTAAGGCCTGTCTGTTTATAAAATATCCTTCTGAAATGGTTTACGCTTAAGTTGCAGTATTCGGCCATTTCCTTTATGCTCCAATTGTTTTCCGGGTTCGACGTCATTTTCCCGAGCAGTTCGTCGATTTTTGAAAGAAGCGACGAGTTTTTGTTCTTCCTGTTTTCCAGGTAGAGTTCTGTAAGAAGACTTACAAGCATCGAATTGGCTTTTATCTGTGAGTCAGAAGACGGATCCGAGGCAATATCGATAATGGGCATGAGGCGTCGGTTGAGACCTATATCGATTACTCCGTTTTTTATTATCCCGGTTTTAAAGAGCATGTCGGCGACGGGACCCGCAAAGCATATCGAATCTTCAACATATGCACAGTTATAGCCGGTATAGAATTGAACGAAGCCGGGAGCCGATATCACGCCCTGTCCTGTTTCTATCGGGGTGATGGAACCTCTTTTCCGGCTCCAGTACCAGCCTGTGCCTTCAACGAGGTGCGATATGCAGTAGAAGTCGAAGGCGCGCGGATGTATCTCGTTTCTGCCCGGAAAGACTATTTTTGAAAATATTTTACATATCCACAGTCCATAACTTTCATGTATCTTTCTTTTTCCCTTTGGAAGGGGTATCTTCTTTACGTGGTAATGCTCCGGCAGTTTCATTTTGGCATTAATTATGGTGTTTTTATACATTTCAAATATCCGATTTATGTTTAAACTATAATAATAACCTGTAACTTTAATATATTAACAAAAACAGGACAGTAAAGATGAAAAAGGTAAAAATCGGAATTATCGGGTGTGGAAAGATCGCCAGCTGCGCCCACGTCCCTGGCCTGAAGGCCATCAAAAATGTCGAAATAACGGGTCTTTTCGATGTGAAGAAGGAAAATGCCGAGAGAATGAAGAAAGATAATTTGCTAGACGCTAAGATATTTAAATCGGCTGAGGAGCTTCTTGGTTCCGGAATTGACGGCGTGGTTATAGGTACCCCCAACAGTACGCACTGTCCTCTCACGCTTCAGGCGCTCGAAAAAGGAGTTAACGTCCTTGTTGAAAAGCCTATGGCGGTGAATCTTGCGGAAGCCGATAAGATGATTGTGCTCGCCGGCAAAAAGAAGCTCTACCTCCAGGTGAACCAGTCGCTGAGATTTAATAACATATATGGAAAGATGAAGCAGCTCATTGACAAAAAGACCATAGGCGACATTATTCACATAAGATGCCTGAGAGCATCATCCGGTTCGCCTGACAAAGGCTGGTCTCCAGGCGCTAAATGGTTTATCCAGAAGTCTTTTGGTGGTGGAATCGTTATGGATATCGCAGTACATATGGCCGACATGATGGGTTGGTACGCGGGCGACATCAAGAGCGTCTATGCCGTCAACAAGATAAGGGGTAAAGATTCCGAAGTTACTGACAATGTAAATGCGATTGTAGATTTTGAGAACGGTGCGACCGGCTGTCTGGAATTGAGCTGGACATTTCCGGCCGGGGCCGGATATCTCGAAATATATGGTACCGAGGGAATTATAAGACAGGGTTTCAATCCTTCCGGCGATATAGAAATTGCCGCGAAAAGTAAAAAATTCAGGAAGATCAAGGCCGGCAAGGTAAAAAATTCCTATGAATGCTTTATTCTCGGTATCCTCGGAAAGCCGCAGACAAATCCCGTAGAAGTTGGCCGCAAGGCGCTTGCAATCTGTTCGGCAATCATCGAATCAGGCGAAAAAAAGAAACCCATAGCTTTAAAAGTTAAATAATTGATAGAGAAGGGATTATAAATGAAAGCAGGAATAAGTTCTTATAGTGTTTCGAGGGCTATCAAAGAAGGCAAGATGGATGTTATGCAGGCCATCGAATGGATAGCGTCGATCGGGGCCGAGCATGTGGAAATAGTTCCCAGTCCGTTCACTGTCGATATGGAAATGGCCGGGAAAATAAGGGAAAAGGTTTCCTCTCTCAAAATGGAAATATCAAGCTACACCATCGGGGCCAGTTTCGTGGACAAGACCGAAAAGGAACACCGCGATGAAATAGAAAGAGTCAAGAAAGAGGTCGATATAGCCAACGCTCTGGGCGTAAAGAGAATGCGTCATGACGTGGCCTACAGGAAACCCGAGGATTCGACGCTTGATAATTTTGAAAAAGACCTTCCTTTTATCGTGAAGGCGGCACGGGAAATCGCCGACTACGCTGTGAAGTACGGGATTGTTACCAGTATAGAGAATCACGGCTACCACGTTCAGCACTACTCTAGGGTACAGAGAGTGATAAAAGAGGTTGACAGGAAGAATTTCAGGACAACGATAGATATCGGAAATTTCTCAGTTGTCGACATAGACCCGCTCGTCGGCGTGCGCAAGAACGCACATCTTGCCTCAATGGTGCATGCGAAGGACTTCTATCTCAGGAAGGCGAATATGGACCCCGGCGAAGGTTTCTTCAAAACAGCCGGAGAGAATTATTGCCGCGGCGCAATTGTCGGACAAGGCGATATAGATATTCGTGAAGCCCTCAGGATTTTAAAGAATGCCGGATATGACGGCTATCTTTCGCTTGAGTTCGAAGGAAGGGAAGACTGCCTCGAAGGTTCAAGGATAGGGTTTGAAAATCTCAAGAAGTTTCTAAAGGAAATTTGAATTAACGTCTTTTCCAATTATTCTATTTTCTTCATTGTTTAAAATAAAATCAGTGAGGGAAATAGAATGTCGGAAAGCTATATACAGGGAATTTTCGCCGAAAGAATAGGCGGAGAAAATTTTGGAAAAGACACAAAAATCTACAAGTTCGAAAAAATTAAAAGGGCCAAACGGGCGGCATTGAACGCCAATCCCGGAGTCGAAATTATCGATATGGGAATAGGCGAACCGGACGATATGGCGTTTCCTGAAGTCGTCCAGGCGCTTGCGAAAGAAGCCGCTGACTGGAACAACCGCACTTACGCCGATAACGGAATAGGCGAGTTCAAGCAGGCGGTTTCCCGCTATATGAAGGAACTCTATAGCGTCGATGTCTCCCCCGAAAACGAGGTTGTTCACGCAATCGGCAGCAAGTCGGCCCTCAGCCTTCTTCCGGCGTGTTTCATCAATCCCGGGGATATAACGATTATGACCGTTCCGGGTTATCCGGTGATGGGAACATGGACGAAGTACCTTGGCGGCGACGTTGTAAACCTTCCGCTTATCGAAGAAAAAGGTTTTTTCCCCGACCTCGATTCGCTGACTCCAGAGCAGAAGAAAAAAGCGAAGCTTCTCTATCTCAACTATCCAAACAATCCAACGGGCGCTTCCGCCACAAGGGAATCATTTGAAAAGGCAATAAAGTTTGCGAAGGAAAACAATGTCCTGATAGTTTCCGATGCCGCATATGCTCCGCTGAACTTCGCGGGCAAGCCCCTGAGCATACTTTCACTGCCCGGCGGAAAAGATGTCGCGGTAGAGCTCCACAGTATGTCGAAAGGCTTCAATATGACTGGCTGGCGTTTGAGCTGGGTCTGCGGTAACGCTCTTGCCGTAAAGGCGTTTGCGAATGTGAAGGACAATGCCGACAGCGGACAGTTTGCGGCTATTCAGAAGGCTGCGATTTATGCTCTCGACAATCAGTCGTCGATAACCCCTAAAATATGCGAAAAATACCAGCGCCGTCTCGCAAGTATGACGGAAACATTGAAACGTCTCAGCTTTCCGGCCAGAGTACCGGAAGGTTCTTTCTATCTCTATGTCAGAGCCCCGAAAGGCACTGCGGACGGCATGAAGTTCGAGTCCGGCGAAGACTTCAGCCAGTGGCTGATAAAGGAAAAGCTGATAAGCTCGGTACCATGGGACGATGTCGGCAACTATGTCAGATTTAGCGCGACATTTGTTGCCCGCGCTGGAAGAGAAGAAGAAGAAAAAGTGCTTAAAGAATTTGAACGCCGCCTGAGCAATGTTAAATTTGTTTTCTAAACCAACTATTATGGAGATATAAAAATGGAAGAAAAGATTAGGGCGAAACTCGAAGAACTCAGGGTCCACCTCCAGGCCGACGGCGGAGACCTCGAAGTAGTGAAAATCGAAGGCAAAAGAGTCGATTTGCGTCTCCGTGGCGCATGCGGCTGCTGCCCGCACGCAACAATGACAATTAAAGACGGCCTCCAGAGAATACTCAGGGAAGAAATAGATCCGCAGATACTCGTAGAAAGAGTAGAATAGAAGTTCTGAATTTATTTAAAGCTGCCGGAATTTAAATTTCGGCAGCTTTTTTTATTTAGACTTTTATTTCTTCGGCGGAAAAGGAACCAAATTCCTTTTCGAGTCTTGCAATGAGGGTACCGACAGTCGAAGCTATGAAGTCGTCCACCTGTTCGGGAGCCCTGCCGATGAAAGCTTCAGGATTGACTATTTCATCAATTTTATCCTTGACGGACGCAAATGCGGGATCGGCTTTAAGTCTGTCGAGAAGGTCGTTTTCGAGTCCTGATTCCTTCACGCGACGTCCGGCGTCCATGGAATGTTTCCTTATTGCCTCATGAATTTCCTGTCTGTCGCCTCCCGATTGTACTGCGGCCATCATTATATTTTCAGTCGCCATAAACGGGAGTTCCGCGTTGACGTGCTTTTCTATTACCTTGGGCCACAGCTGGATGCCATTTATGATATTGGAAAGTAACGAAAGGATTATATCAGCTGCCAGGAACGCTTCGGGAAGAACAATTCTCCTGTTTGCCGAATCATCGAGCGTTCTCTCAAACCACTGATTGGCGTGCGTGTTTGCCGGGTTGGCGGGAAGCGACATAAGGTATCTTGCCAGTGAGCAGACCCTTTCACTTCTCATCGGATTGCGTTTATAGGCCATCGCACTTGAGCCGACCTGTTTACTTTCGAAGGGTTCTTCTATTTCCTTGAGGTTCGCAAGGAGTCTTACGTCGCCCGCGAACTTGTATGCCGACTGCGCAATTCCGGAAAGGACGGAAACCACATAGAAGTCAACCTTTCGTGTATAGGTCTGACCGCTCACTTTTACAACATTGCTGAATCCCATTTTTGCCGACACCGTTTTTTCGAGCGCTCTGACTTTTTCATGATCGTTATCGAAGAGAGAAAGGAAACTGGCCTGTGTGCCGGTAGTGCCCTTTACCCCTCGGAAAGGAAGTCGTTCCATTTCGGATTCGAGCCTTTCGAGATCGAAGACAAAATCCTGAAGGTAAAGAGAAAATCTTTTTCCTACGGTAGTGAGTTGCGCAGGCTGATAGTGTGTAAAGCCAAGGGTTGGGATACTCTTATATTTCAAAGCGGCATCGGCAAAAAGTTTTATAACGTTGGCGAGCTTACGCTTGAGGATTTTCATGCCGTCACGCATCTGGATAAGCTCAGTATTATCGGTAACATAGCAACTTGTCGCGCCGAGGTGTATTATTGGTTTTGCGGAGGGACAGAGTTCGCCATATATGTGAATATGACTCATCACATCGTGGCGTAACTCTTTTTCTTTTGCCGCCGCCGCCTCGAAATCAATGTCCTCTATATGCTCTTTCATTAACGCTACCTGCTCGGAAGTAATCGGAAGTCCCAGTTCTTTTTCCGATTCCGCGAGCGCAATCCAGAGTTTTCGCCATGTTGAGTGTTTTTTTTGCTCCGACCAGTTATAGCTCATTTCCTTGCTGGCGTAACGTCCTGTAAGCGGATTTTGATATACGTCGTGTTCCATTCGCCTTTTCCTCCAAAAAATTACTACTATTTGAATTTTACGTATTGAATTTTATATTTAACAAGGGTTTATTCTACAACGGGATTTTCAATAGTAAAACAGCAAAAGCTTTCCGCACGGATTTTATATGGAAAAAAAACTTTTCAGCGTCGTGATAAAAGTTGAAAACCTTGAAATGACACGTTCATTCTACAGGGATATTCTGAAACTCGGAGAACCTGTCATGGACAGCAATTTCTGGGTCGAGTTCCGGCTTCCCGGCGATTTTTCGCTTTTCCTTGAGAAGAAGGAGGAAGGCGAAAAGGTGCCAGAAAGCACAGGAAGAACATCCTGGATGTATAAGGTGGGAAACGTGAATGAAGTCATTTCCAGGCTTAAGGAATATGGTTACGAAACATTTTCCGTGCCGGGTGAGGAGCAGCGCGTCGGGTTCAAAACCTATGTTTTCTGCGACCCCGAAGGCAATCCGTTCCACCTTTGCTCCGGAGAATAACGAACCACACACAAAATCTTACAGGTTTGGAATAGAAATAAACCCGTAAAATAAGTCCGGAATATATAAATTAATGAGGAGACATGGATGAAGTTATCAGGGACAAAATCACTAGCACTGGCATTCTGTGTCGTAACCGCGCTCGCTTTTACATCATCCGCACAGGAGGAGGACGGTGCAAAATTTAAGGACAGACCGATGAAGGCGGCCTTTGCCTCGAAGCCTGTTGTTGTCGACGGCAAACTAGACGACGAAGTCTGGAAAAACGCCATTGTCTATGATATGTCGCTTCCTGTCGATACCAGCAGTTCATCACTTCCCGAATATCTCAACAAAAAAAGAGATAAGACCGTAAAAGAAGGCGCCAAGGTAAGAATCGCCTGGGATAAAGATTTTATCTACATTTCCGCTGAGATGACTGACAGTGATCTTTATTGTTATGGAGAAGGAGATCAGCAGCATTATTACAAAGCAGGCGACGTTCTCGAGGTCTTTCTCAAGCCGGAAAATAATGATAACGAAACCTGGTATTGGGAACTTTACGCCGCCCCCAACGGTAAAAAGACAGCCCTCTTTTTCCCGGGAGCCGGCTGCAAAATATTTCCGGAGGCTGACCTGCATCCAATAGAAGAACAGAAAACGGGTGCAGTTTGCGAAGGAACTGTGAACGTGTGGGAAGATAAGGACAAAGGCTGGACCGCCGAAATGGCCGTTCCTATAAAGGCCCTTACCTCAAGAGGTGAAAAATTCGGTCCCGGCTCAAAATGGAAAATCCTTGTATCGCGTTATAATTACAACCGTTATTTTCCTTCACAGGAACTTAGTAGTTTTCCCCAGCTTTCAAAGGGAAACTATCATCTCTGCGAAGAGTATGCGCTTATAGAATTCGAACCGGATTTCATAAAATAGATTTTTATTGAAAGACGGAAATTAAAAAGGCAGCCCGTATAAAGGCTGCCTTTTTAATATTAATCATCAAAGATCTATTGCTTTTCTTTCACGCACCGACTGATCGGCGGCAAGCACTATTTTGAGGCTGTTTACAGCGTCAAAAACATGTTCTGAGAGATCCATGTTTTCACGAATGGCCTTTAAGAAATACGCCTGCTCAAAACAGCAGAGATCATCATGAACCGGTTCTTCGGCCATGTTGATGATATCGTCTTTTCTGACGAAAGAGCCGTCCTTGTCAAGCTCGGCGTGATGAACGCGCAGCTTGTTCGTCTTGGTGTGCGAATCGATATTGTCCGACGACGGCGCGGTCTCGGGCGAAACTATCGTCACGCAGCCGTTCGGTCCGACGACATCCTTCACGAAATAGGCGGTTTCGCTCATCATCGGGCCCCAGCCGGCCTCATACCATCCTACGGAGCCGTCTTCAAAGAAAACCTGAAGCTGTCCGTAGTTATACATGTCTTCCTTGATTTCGTTGGAAAGCCTTGCGCCCATCGCCTGGACCCGGACAGGTTTTGATTTTGTCATAAGACACATCATATCAACATAATGTACTCCGCAATCAACTATAGGGGAGATGGCGTTCATGAGATTTTTGTGTGTCGCCCACATAGCGCCTTTGCTCTGCTGGTTGAGGTTCATTCTCATGACTAGCGGTTTGCCAAGCGTGTGCGCAACTTCCACAAATTTTTTCCACGACGGGTGATGGCGCAGGATGTAGCCGATCACAAGCTTTCTGCCGTATTTTTTTGCGAGCGCCGCGATTTCTTCGGCATCGGCGGCGTTTGTCGCTATCGGCTTTTCGCAGAATACGTGGCATCCGGCCTCAAAGGCCTTCTTCGTCAGTGCCGCATGCGAGTCGGGATATGTATTTATCGAAACGGCGTCAGGCTTTGTTTCGGCGAGCGCTTTATCAAAATCATCAAACTCCTTTAATCCGTCGAGGGCTTTGGACAGCTTTTCGCGGTTCTCCGGAAATTTATCGACGATTCCGACAATTTCGAAGTCATTTTTCATCCTGTGGTAGGCGCGGGCATGGGATGACCCCATGTTGCCGCAGCCTGCTACTAATACCCGTATCTTTTCCATTGTAATGCTCTCCATTCGTTTAAAATCAATCAATATTGAACCATGTGAAAGGCTTTTCAAGTGCCTTGATGCCTGTCGCAACTATGGAAGCTATTTCAATGGTTTCCCTTTTGTCTATCGGGGAGACTTCTGTTTCGAAAAACTTGAGCATATTTTCGATAAGGTTCGGAAAGAAATCGCTCATCTCGTTGATGACGACCGATTCTTTGCCGTTGGAGGCGGATATCTGGAAGCCTTGTCCGTCCATGAGAGTCATGCAGGCACGTCTTTCGTCGTTGTACTCGATTATCATGTGGAAAGTGGTAGAATTCCCTGACTGCATGACGCGTTTCGCTCCCGTTCCCATCAATGTTGTGATCATCTCCACTTGATGAATACTGTATTCCCAGAACGATCTGCCGGAACCGCGGGCACCGACGAATGACGGCTTGTTTTCCTCGAATTTTTCGTTGAGAGCATTCTGGAGGGCTGACCCCCAACGTAGTGCGGAAGACGACATCAGAGGGGTTTTATTATTTTCCGCTTTTTCGAAGAGGCGCAGCGCAGTCGCCTTGTCTGGGGCGAATGGCTTGTCGAGATAAACGGGTTTCCCGCTTCTGAGCGGAAGATCGGCAAGGCGTTCATGCACTTCCGGATTGCTGGGGGCGAGTACGCAAATAGCGTCGCATTCCTCTATTATCTGCTCAACGTTTTTTGCGGGGGCTATTTCCATTTCCTTGCACCACTTTTCAAGGGATCTCAGACCCTCTTTCGGGGCCTCTTCCCAGGCGAGAGCGACTTCGAATTTATCGCTCATGCTTGATTCCTTGAACCACTTGGGATAATTGTTCGCATGCCATTCGTCTATATAAAAATCTATGAATCCGACTTTTTTCTTGCTCATTTTATGATTCCTTAATTGTTAATTGAATTAGTAGTTCGACTGTATTACTTCGATATCGCGCAGTCCGTCATAGGCTGTTATCGTGAGTTTTTCGGTGCCTGCGGCTGCCTTGAGAAAATGGGATATCTGCTCATTGAATCCCCCGCCTGTTCCAACCTTTATTACTTCCCAGTCCTTGTCGCCACGCTTCTTGTATTTAAGTTCATCGGCTTTGAGATAGTCGAAATAGAGCCTGCCGTCCTGGCCGACTATGTCTATATAGGCGATGCCGTCCCCGGCTACGAATGTAGATGTGAATGCGCCAATCGCACCATTTTCCGCCTTTACTGAAAGGATTGCCGCATCTTCGACGTCCGTATTTTCAAAATGCTTGAACATCACGGCTTTCTGCTCGGCGATTTCACCTACGAGGAAGCGGAAAAGGTCAACCGAATGACTGCTGGTATCGAGCATACAGCCGCCGCCCGATATTGCTTTTTTTGTGAACCATTTGTCCTTCATATGAAATGCCGGCCCGCAGAAGGTGTTATGGAAGAAAACGACTTTGCCTATCTTGCCTGAGTCAATCATTTCCTTCATCTTGGCATTCGCGGGGACGAATCTGTGGCGGAAAGCCATCATCAGTATCGCCTTGGATTTAGCGACTGCCTCATTAATCCTCTTTGCGGCTTCGATCGAATGCGCCTGCGGTTTTTCCAGAAGAACATGTATGCCTTTGGAAAGCGCGTAAACTGCGGCTTCTTCATGGGCAATCGGCGGAGTGCAGATGCTGACAGCGTCGATTTTTCCGGAATCGATCAGGCTTTTGAAGTCGGCGAAAACCTGAGCGCCTGTTTCCTTTGCCATTGCCTCGGCGGCATCTTTGTTGAGGTCAGTTACGGCGCATATTTCCGCATTGTTTGCCTTGTAGCCGGCGGCGTGTGACTTCGCAATTCCTCCGCATCCGATGATTCCGATTCTCATTGAGCTCATCTTTAAATCTCCGTTTTTGTTTTTTTAAACGTTTTAAAAACCGGCCTTTTTCTATCCGGTCTTTTATTTAAACTGCTTTTTTTATTCTGGTAGTGCTTCCTCTTATGACTATTTCTGGCTTGAGCCGCACGCTTTCGACCTGCTCACCGTTAATTCGCCGCAGAAGCATTTCAAAGGCTATTTCGCCTATTTGTGTCTTTGCCTGTGCGACGGTCGTCAGATTATATTCGGGAAGTGACGCCGTTCTCGAGTCGTCAAAGCCTGTTATTGAGACGTCCTGCGGAACTCTCAATCCGGCCTTTCGCGCCACGGACTGCACGATAGCCGCCTCATAATCCGAATAACAGACTATTCCCGTGGGCCGCTCCCTTCCTGAAAGTACGCGAAAAAGTTCTTCTGTTGAGGACACAGTCATCGCGTCGGGCATATGATGTGCTCTCAACGCTTTTCTGACCCCCTGAAGTCGGTCATATTTGGAAGAATCTTTCGTGTCGCTCGAAAAGGCATAGAGGATTTTTCTGTGTCCGTAGCCTATCAGGTGTTCCGCGGCTATCCTTCCGCCTTCCACGTTATCGGTGAGAACGAGAGGAAAACTTTTTTTAGCGTTTTCGCTTGAGGCCAGTACCGTCGGAATTCCATTTCTCCCCAGTTCAGAGAGCCTTTTCATAAGATTATCCGATGAACACGACGCTATTATGCCGTCAACCCTTTTCTCCCTGAAGAGTTCAATCTGCTCTTCCATTTTTGAATCGATATCGGCAATCGCGACTAGAAGCCCGTAATTTCTTCTGGTAGCTGCCGAGCCTATCCCCTGAAGAATATCCACTAGAAATGAACCGGTTATGTTCGGGATGAGATATCCAACGAGACGGCTTTTGTTCGACTGGAGCGCCCTCCCGAAATTGTTCGGTACATAATTAAGTTCCTTGGCAAGTTTCTGTATTTTGTTCTTTGTCTTCTCTGCCACTCTCGGGTCGTCGTTAAGGGCCAGGCTGACCGTGGCGTATGAGACCCCGGCCATTTCCGCAAGTGATTTTATGGTTATCGCTGCCATTTCCGACCCTTTTAAAACGTTTGAATAATTATATTCTAATACTCTTCCGGGAAAATGTCAAGATTTTTTTAAACGTTTAAAGAAATTTTTAATCCGGAATCAGCGCAATCTTGAATCCTGCATTGCTTTTTCAAAACGATGTCGGGGCTAAAAATTGAATAACTGCCGAAAGATTGTATTATAATGCATTGTGAACGAGTTCCTGCGTGAATATTAGTTTTTTAGACGATTTTAATATACAAACAGTTCTCGTTTACGAAGCGCAAAGCGCACAGTTTCAAATTTCCCGCGCACACAATTCGACAAGAGTAAAACGCATTGACTTTTTAACAGACACCATTTTATCTGCCTGCTGTTTTTTCGTCTACGAATTTGTTCCAGATAGCGAAACGGTAAATCTTTCCGTTAAAACATTTCCGGAGTTTGCCCTCGAAAGAACAGCCAACAGAAAGAGGATTTGTCACCGGTATTTCACTTTGAAAAGAAGTTAATTCTTTTGCCTGCTCAACGCCGTTCAAATACAATGTCGCTTCTTTGTCGTTCATATTGAATACAGCAAGGTATTTTTTGCCTTCTTCAAGATTTCCTTTGCTTATGAGATAGACTTTTTCGTTTCCATCTCCGAATATCTGCGCGTACAGTTTTTTATGCCAGAGTATTACCCTGAACCCGTAGCCATAATGTCCCCATGTCAGTATTCCAGCCCATTCCTGTTCCTCGCCCGGGAATTTATCGATCATAAACTCGACCATCACGGTTTTATCCTTGCTCATCGCATCAGAATCAGAGTTGGAACGCCCCGCAAGCATTCCTCCCTGTTTGCAGAGAAACGCTCCATTCTCAATAGAGGCATTGTCTTCGATTATTCCAAAGTTTGTTTCGCTGTCTCCATTCAGCAATACATATTCATTCTTCTCTCCAAAGCTTACGCATTTAGAAAAATCAGAGCTGATAAAAGAGCCTTTTTCACGTTTAACAGCAAAAGGCGTTGGGTCAATGAGCAATCCAGCTTCAATCATTCCATGCAAGAGATAGCCGTCTTTGCGCTTGGAATATCCCTGTACTGTCCAAAGCCCCTCCTTTGCATTTTCGGGAATCTTCCATTCATTCCCTTTTACTGTAATGACATCTTCTCTCAACATCTTATGAGCCGGATATACTTCAAATTCAACATTCTCTCCGGCTGGCGACATGTTCAATGTTATAGTCTCTCCGGGTTTTGCGGAGACTATAGGCTTGCCGTCTTTTAAAGCGCTTACCTTGGGTCTAGCCGGAATTTCCATGTCGGGATTGTTAAAATATATAATGCTGTTGTCCACAGTTGGCCAAAGCAAATGGCGCACCGCGGGATGATAAGAATAATGCCAGACAGAAGCCATCATTTTTGTTGATCCTTTGTCGGCGGCATATTTGCTGAAATATTTCATATTTCCATCGTTGCCCCAAGTGACCGGAATGACTTCTTTAAATCCCAGCCACTTAAAATAGTCGATTGAAGGATATTCTTTTTCATTTTCATAATGCCAGTCGGCCATGATAATTTTGTCCCTGTTTTTGATGTCTTTTACAAACTCTATCATGTCAGTTTTGCTCTGGGGCGGATATATTCCATGCATGGCTGAATAATTCTCAAAGCGTTTGTCCGCGGGATAACCGGCTGGATTGCCTTCTTTTGCCAGCTGTTTTGAAATGAGCTGGTCGCCAAAAATTATGGGAGTTATATTTTTGGAAAGCAAATAATCGTTTACCCGATTGAGCGTTCCCGCCCACACTTCGCTGATAGTCTTGCCATTTCTGTCCGCTATTTTTTTGATATTGTCGGTATCGTATTCATCCCAGCCTAGCATAAAGTACTCAGGGTTGTCAAACAACTTGATATGCTCATCGACCATAGGAATAATCAACGAATCAAATGCGGGCTTCCCCTCATATTTTGCGTAAGGATCAATAACCTGACCTACAAACAGATCCGGGTGATCTTTGACAAATTTTGCGCCATAAGTTTTCTGGCTTTTCCCGAGGAGTTTAAATTCCGGAATTACTTTCAGTCCCAAATCATTTTTATAATATTTAATCAATTCCTTTGCGGCGGCTTTGTCGTAGCCCCGGGGATTTGTAAACCTGATCATGATTGTGGTATAGCCAGCTTCTTTTGAACGTCTCCCAAATTCCTTGAATTCTTCAAATTGTGATTTCAAGCCGTTTGGATGCAAGTGAATCCACGATTCCACTTTTTTCTTCCCTTCCCCCTGTTGCGAGGCGCATGACACAAGCAATCCCAACAGACACGACATTACTAGACCAATTCTGTGTGGCTTTCTCATTTTTTCTCTTTCTTTTTATTATTATTTTATTCTCTCATATAACGAAGGATTTCCCTTATAATAATTCACCGGATGCCATTCCACATGCCCATCAACAAAATTCATGTTGAGCCCGGCCAGATGCCGTGCAACCATAGCGTATCCCATTCCACTTAAACTGCTGGGTTCATATATGTTGTAGTGCCTCCATGTATCTGCGGTAGAATCGTCATTGGTATCACCCAAAAGGATTGTGGAGGAAGGTTTCGGCACATTGCTTAATTTTACCAAAGGATCTTCCATCAAAGCACCCAAATATTTATAGTTATATCCTATCCCGGTTATTAATCCGTTTGAGTTCGGTATTGCAAGGGTGGGGCAAGTGAACACTTCTTTTTCCGCGATGGCGCTTTTAAGATCATTCCAGTCATACGCCATGCTATAATCATTTCGTCCACCAAGATAAGGATAGACCAAGACTCTCCAATACGCGCTTTCGCGGTTTCCGCAGAGCCAACCGTCATAATCCTGGATATACATCACATGTGCTGAATGAAGTTGCCTCATCTTGTTTGAGCAGGTTATTTTCTTTGCGCTCTCTCTCGCCTTCTTCAGAGCCGGCAGCAACATGCTGGCGAGAATCGCTATAATGGAAATTACAACGAGCAATTCGATGAGTGTGAATCTGAATCGCCAGTTTATTTTCCCCACTTTTGTTTGTTTATTGTTCACGATTGCCTTCCCTTATGTTCATTAATTCGTCAGCAAACTGAAGATAGGGATCCTCTGAACGCTTCATTTCAACATATAGTCTCTTCTTCAAGCCGCTTAGTTCCTGACGCCCTTCATTGATGCGATTTTTTAATTCGCAAGGGTCTTCTTCAAGGTCATAAAATTCATCAATGCTCGATGGATTGAAAACATATTTATATTTGCCCATCCTTATGCCCCTCTGCAAAAACAGCCCTCTCCTGTCAAACCCATAAAAATGACTAAATACCGCGTCGCGACACGACTCTTCTGTTCCCTGCGCTACCCGGAGAAAAGAAACAGAATCGACATTTGCGGGAATATCGGTGCCGCAGAACTCAAGAATCGTGGAATAAATGTCCATATTGCTTATAAGCGCATTGCTTGCGCGCGGTGCGATATCCGGCCCGCTTGCTATCATAGGCACTTTGCATACTTCGTCATAAGCGTATGGCCCTTTGTCCCAGATTCCGCCATGACATCCCAGAGAATCGCCATGGTCTGATGTAAAAATGATCATTGTTTCATCCTGGATCCCATGCGCCTCAAGCGAATCAAGAATCCTGCCGATTTGAGCGTCTATCATACTCATAAAGTCGAAATGCAGAGCGATGACCTTTTGCCAGAGAGGCCATGACTCGCGGTTAAACCGCTTGTGCAAAGAGTCAGTATAACGCTTCTGTATGGCTGGCTTGTCTTCCAGGTCATCGCGGAAATTGCCCCACTCCTTTATTTCTTCCGCTTTGTGCAAGCCCGCAAATTCAGAGGATGGGAAAGCCGGATGATGAGGCCCCCAGAAGGCGGCTGTAAGAAAAAAGGAATCGTCCTTGTGCTCCTCTATTTTTTCCATCGTCCTTTTGGCCACAAATCCGGCGGGCGTCAAATCTGAAGGCAAATCCACAACGCCTCCGTAGATTTCCGAGCCCCTGACTTCTTCCGGCAATGGATATTCGCCAAGCGGAAACTTTACGGACGGCATATCAATCGATGCGATCACATCTCTGGCGACTACTTCACGCAAGCCGGGATGTCCGTTTTCTTTCAGAAAAACATCATAATCTTCAACATAGTTTGAAGGCAATCCGTAACCGGCAAAAGACGTGCCTTCAAAACCGTAATCCCTCGGCCCCATGTTTTCGCCGATATGCCACTTGCCTATGTAACAGCATTTATAGTTTTTCCGGCGCAAAGGGGTTGAGATCATCGTTTCGGCATTTGTCAATTCAGGGCGCCCATAGGCGGCGTGAGTCGAATTATAAAGCAATCCATGCTTGTGCGGATATAAGCCGGTAAAAACACTGCCCCTTGCCGGAGTGCAAAGAGGGACAGTCGTATAGGCGTTATTGAAAACAACCCCCTTTTCTGCAAGCCTGACCAGGTTCGGAGTCCGGCAGTTTCCCCCGTAGACCTGAAGGGTCGACGCAATCACCTGATCCACCATTATCAATAAAACGTTTTTCATAAACAAATGCGCCTCTTCTAAGTTGATTCACGAATTATTATATCAGATTTCAACGTGATGTTTTTTTCAGTTTCTTTGCCGTCAATCAGCTTGAACAGCAACTCTGAGGCCTTCATCCCCAGCTTCATAGGGCACAGTGAATATGTGGTCAGCGAAGGAGTCACATAATTTGCCAGGCTTATGCCGTCAGCGCCCGCCACGGCCACATCGTCCGGAATCTTTATCCCATTGCTCTTAAGTGCGTTCATAACGCCTATCGCCATGCTGTCATTGCCGCATACGATAGCGTCTTCATCAAGAGAATGGGACTTGATCTTTTCTTTCGCCCAAGCATATGCATTGCCTTCCTGAAACATCGCATAATTTGCCGGACCGTTCACATAATCAATGCCATGTTTCTTGAGCGTTTCCATAAATCCCCTCCGCCGTTCATTATTTATATAACTGGTATCGCGTCCGTTAAGAAATGTCATTTTGCGATGCCCTTTTTTCAGGAGGTATTTTGTGAGAGAAACACTGGAGGCGTAATTGTCAATATTTACAGACGGCAGTTCCTTCCCGGGTTCCCCGCCAATCCCCACAACATGGCAACCCTCCGCAATCAAAATGTCGCGCCATTTGTCAAGCATGATCATCCCGTAATAGATCATTCCGTCTATTTCTCGCTTCCTGAACCATTCGCATATTTTTTCAGGAGGAGTTTCAGGGGTTACAATCTCTATAAGAACGCGACAATTGCGTTTTGCCGCCGCCTCTATGACTCCGCCAAGTATATTTGCGGAATTTTCGTCAGAAAGCGGATTCATTATCTTCCTCAAGCCGCCCGGATAAAGAATAACGCCTATCGTGCCCACATTCTTCTGATTCATCCGCTGGGCGTGGATATTGACTGAATAATTTACTTTTCTGCAAAACTCCAGGATCTTTTCCTGCATATCCGCGCTGACCCGATGCTCCTTGCCTTTGCCATTAAACACAAAGGATACGGTTGTCTTGCTTACGCCAATCTCTTTCGCTATTTTTGCCAAAGAATAGCTCATTTGCCTAATCCTATTTTGCCTCTTGCTTAACTAGATTAGCACGTTTGGCCCATTTTGTCAATAGGCTTTTTCATGATTCTGCGCCTGGCCCCGAAAGTTGAAGAGATTGAATAAGTCTAAAAGGCTCCTAAACTAAAAACAAGAAAAAAGGTGAACTCCTATAATTCCTGCATACCGCACTGAGGGCAGTCGGAGACTATATCACCCCGGATGAACCCTATTTCGAGACTTGTGATCCGTGCAGAAACGCTATATGATTATGCGGAGCTTTACACCAATCTTTGATTTAAAAGGACTCCAGCTTCGCGGCTAAGCGCCATGATTTTACTTTTAATTGGAGAAAAATGATTTATATTTAACGCTTTTAACAGTTTTGGAGAAATATGGCCAGTTACAGACAGAGTTTTGATTTGCTTAAGAAGCTTCTCACCGAAAGAATACTTATCCTCGACGGGGCAATGGGGACTATTATACAGAAATACGGACTCGGGGAAAGAGATTTCCGTGGCGAAAGGTTTAGGAACCACAGCCACAACATTAAAGGCAACAACGATATACTTGTCCTGACAAGACCCGACATAATTTCCGAAATACATAAGTCATATTTTGACGCCGGCGCGGACATCGTAGAAACTAATTCATTCAACTCCAACAGCATATCTCAGAAAGACTACGGGCTTGAGGATATTGTCTATGAACTTAACTTCGAGGCCGCACGCATTGCACGCAAAGCCGCCGATGAGGCCGAAAAGGGAAACCCGGGGAAGCCGAGATTCGTCGCGGGAAGCATGGGGCCGACAAACAGGACGTGTTCCATTTCTCCCGACGTTAACGACCCTGGAATCAGAAACGTATCGTTTGATGAGCTCGCCGAAACGTATAAAGTCGCCATCAAAGGCCTCATGGACGGCGGAGCGGACATCGTCCTTATAGAAACAGTCTTTGACGCGCTTAACGCGAAGGCCGCCATATTTGCCGTGGAAGAAGTTCAGGAAGAATTGAATATAAAAATTCCTGTCATGATCTCCGGCACCATCGCCGATGCAAGCGGAAGAACGCTTACGGGCCAGACCGGCGAGGCATTTCTCTACTCGGTAACGCATGCGTCAAATCTTCTCAGTGTAGGGTTTAACTGCTCGCTCGGCGCGAAGGATATGGAACCGCACATTGCGGAACTCTCCTCAAAATGTCCCGTATTCGTAAGCGCCCATCCCAACGCAGGACTTCCTAACGAGTTCGGCGAATACGACCAGACCCCGGAAATGATGGCAAGTCTCATTAAAAGCTTTGCAGAGTCGGGTATAGTCAATATCACGGGCGGTTGCTGCGGCACGACTCCGGCCCACATAAAGGCGATTGCCGAGGCATTAAAAAATTGTCCGCCCCGCAAAATCCCGGAGATCAAACCCTGCTGCCGCCTCAGCGGACTTGAGCCGCTTGTCATCACGCCCGAGGCAAATTTTATAAATGTTGGCGAAAGAACGAACGTGGCAGGGTCCAAAAAGTTCCTTGATCTTATCAAAAACGAATCTTACGAGGAAGCTCTTTCCATTGCCCGTCAGCAGGTCGAAAACGGCGCGAACATTATCGATATAAATATGGATGAGGCCATGCTCGACTCACTCAAAGCCATGAAAAAATTCCTTCATCTCATCGCCTCTGAACCCGATATATGCAAAGTCCCGGTAATGATAGACTCATCGAAATGGGAAGTCCTCGAAGAAGGAATGAAGTGCGTTCAGGGCAAAGGGATCATAAATTCAATAAGCCTCAAGGAAGGCGAAGAAGCCTTTATAGAAAAAGCCAGCCTTGCCCGGAAATACGGGTTCGCCGTCCTCATAATGGCCTTTGACGAAAAAGGACAGGCCGATACTTTCGAGCGAAGAATAGAAGTATGCTCAAAATCCCACAGACTCCTTACCGAAAAGGCGGGATTTAAGGAGCAGGATATCATATTCGACCCGAATATTTTCGCTATCGCGACTGGGATTAAAGAACACAACAACTATGCCAAAGATTTTATAGACGCGGTAAGAACGCTTAAACATCTATTTCCGCACAGTTCCATCAGCGGCGGAGTAAGCAACGTTTCCTTCTCGTTCCGCGGCAATAACGCGATACGCGAGGCCATTCACTCAGTTTTCCTCTACCACGCGATCAAAGCCGGAATGACGATGGGAATTGTAAATCCCGGACAGTTGACGGTTTATGAAGATATTCCAGATAATGTTCTGAAATCCGTTGAAGCGGCGGTACTTAACAGCTCTGAAGACGCTACCGACAAGCTCATAGAAGTAGCGGAATCACTCAAGGGCGGCAAAAAAGACGAGAAGGCCGCCGATGAATGGCGCTCACTTTCGGTGGAAAAACGCCTTTCGCACGCCCTGATAAAAGGAATAACCGATTTTATCGATCAGGATGTCGAGGAGGCACGCTTAAAATACAATTCGTCAGTCTCCGTCATAGAAGGCCCGCTCATGACCGGGATGGACCATATCGGCGACCTTTTTGGATGCGGCAAAATGTTTCTGCCGCAGGTAGTTAAGAGCGCCAGGGTCATGAAAAAGGCCGTCTCCTACCTTATGCCCTACATCGAGAAGGAAAATACGTCAGGCGTTCCTTCCAAAGCCGGTAAAATCCTCATGGCTACCGTAAAGGGCGATGTTCACGATATTGGAAAGAACATTGTAGGCGTCGTTCTCCAGTGCAATAATTACGAAGTCATTGATATCGGCGTAATGGTGCCGTGCGAAAAAATAATCCGTACCGCAATAGAGGAAAAAGTCGATATAATCGGACTTAGCGGGCTGATAACACCTTCTCTTGAGGAAATGACGCATGTCGCCTCCGAAATGAAAAAACACGGACTCAATATTCCCCTTATGGTCGGCGGTGCCACAACTTCGAAGGCGCATACAGCAGTAAAAATAGCGCCTGCGTGCGACGGCCCCGTGGTGCAGGTGAAGGACGCCTCGAAAAGCGTGAGTGTTGTCAGTAATCTTTTGAGTAAGACCGCAGCAGCGCCGTTCATCCAAGCTCTTGAAGAAGAGTACGCCGCACTCCGTGAACATCACGAAGCAAAAAAACAACCGCTTCTCTCGTTTCCGGAAGCAAACGTCAATTCTTTCAAGACAGACTGGAACTCATACTGTCCGCCGGAACCTTCTTTTACAGGCATAAAGACGATGCGGGACTATTCCCTTGAAAAGCTCCTTCCATATATCGATTGGACTTTCTTCCTTTCCGCATGGGATATCAACGGTAAATACCCGGGGATTCTGAACGACCCGCAAAAGGGAGAAGAAGCCTCGAAACTTATCACTGACGCTAAAAAACTGCTCGAAAAAATAGTCTCCGGAAAACTCTTGAAAGCACATGCCGTTTTCGGTATATTCCCGGCATCGTCGGAGGGCAACGATGTTAACGTTTCTGATAAAACATCCTTCCATTTCCTGCGTCAGCAGATGGGAAAAGAGGACTCTCCTAATTATTGTCTTTCCGATTTCATAGCTCCCACGTCATCGGGGGTTAAGGATTATCTCGGAGCATTTGCTGTAACTGCTGGCGACGGTTCTGACGAGCTTGCAGAATCGTTTCTCAGTAAAAACGACGACTACAGTGCGATAATGGTTAAAACTTTAGCGGACAGACTCGCCGAGGCGTTTGCCGAACATTTGCACGAGCTTATCAGAAAAGAATTCTGGGGCTACTCTCCTTCGGAAAAGCTTAATCTCGAATCACTTCTGAAAGCCGATTATAGAGGAATAAGGCCTGCGCCCGGCTATCCAGCCTGCCCCGACCACAGCGAAAAAACCGAACTCTTCTCATTGCTGGAGGTAGAAAAAAATGTTGGAATCAAGCTTACTGAATCGTTTATGATGACTCCTGCGGCATCCGTCTGCGCGCTTTGTTTTTCTCATTCCGACTCGAAATATTTTAATGTCGGCAGAATTGGGGAAGATCAGCTCAAGGATTATGCCGCAAGAAAGGGAATCGACCTTTCAAAAGCTTCTTTATCGCTTTCGATAAATTTGTAATTATATTCATTTAACCTAAAGTATATAATCAATAAAAGAGGTATTTAAAGATGTATTCTGATGGACACAATGAAGTTTTTGCCGAATCAAGGGACCTTGCGTCAATCCAGTCATCATTCATAACTAAAGTTTATGGATGGATGTGTTTCGCGTTAAGCATAACAGGAGTTGTCGCACTTCTGGTGGCTACAAATCCGGAGGTTGTAAATATTATTTTCGGTAACCGGATTCTGCTTTTTGGTTTATTCATCGCGGAATTTGTCATAGTCGTCGGCCTTGCGGGTTTTATCAACAGAATTTCCGCGCAGACCGCTACCGCTATTTTCATAGCCTATTCCGCACTTAATGGAGTAACTTTCGCCGCTATTTTTCTGGTATACACGGCATCCTCAATAGCCTCGACATTTTTTATAACCGCCGGCACCTTCGGAACAATGAGTCTTTATGGTTATGTGACAAAAAGAGATCTCACGAAACTTGGAAATCTCCTTTTCATGGCGCTTATCGGGCTCATAATAGCCTCAGTTGTAAATATGTTCTGGTCAAACAGCATTCTTTACTGGATAACGACTTATGCCGGTGTGATCATATTTGTGGGGCTCACCGCCTACGATACCCAGAAGATAAAAGCCATGGCTTCAGCGGTCGACGGTGATTTTGAAAGCGGCAGAAAATGCGCAGTAATGGGCGCGCTTTCACTTTACCTCGACTTTATAAACCTTTTTCTCTTTCTACTCCGCATTTTCGGCTCCAGACGCTGACCCGGACGTGCAGGTTAAGCCTGCCTTACGGCGGAGAGGAATTGTTCAGGGGCTTTGCGGACTTTTTTCGAGGCGTAATCGAAGAATACCATTCCCGTCTTGGCACGACATGTTTCCTGTCCTGAGTCAACTTTCGTTATGAGGTAGAACATGTCGAAGCCTAGCGCTGCCATGTCCTGAATCGCTATTTTGATCTCAAGTTTATCGCCATAGAAGGCTTCCGCCTTAAAGACTATTGCGGCATCTCCCATGATAAGGCCGCAGTTGTCGCCGATATCCGTTTCACTGAAGCCCACACTCCTCAGGAAACGCATCCTGGCCTCATGAATTATCGAAAGAACGGAATCGTTTCCGAGGTGCCCACCATAATTAATATCTGAAATCCTTACGTCGATTTGAGTACTGAAAATAAATTTCTCCGGCACTTCCAATTTTATCCTCGCCATAATTTGCTCCTTAACAGTTTATCTTTTTAAAATTTCAATTATTTTTTTAGATTTTGAAGTGCAGAAAAGCAATGTAACGGATTTCTCGGGCGGAATTTCTTCTCCGGAAAACATTTTCAGAACGTCAAAGCTGAAGTCCGTACTGAAAAACCTTTCCGCTTTGAGTTCCTTATTCTCAGAAAAAGCTACTGTACTTTGTCCGGCCCACTCTGCCTTTCTGAATGTCTTTATCTCATATTTTTCGGGAGGAAACCCGTTGAGAAGCCAGAGGAATTTCGTGAATTCCTGAAATAATCCATTTTTTTCGGAAGTGAAGAATTTTTCCAATATTTCGAGTCTTGAGGATGGCGATGGTTTAATGAAGGGATCATAGCTATTTTTTAAAAACCTGACAAACTTTTCGAGGAACGAATCAATATTTATTGCGGCAAGCCGGAAAATTATCTGGGTCGGGGGAAAATTATAATAGGAATCCGTTATTTTCGAGAGGCATTCAGCCTCAAGAAGCTCGTCATTTGAAATTGAGGGCGTTTTCAGTACTTCGTACGGCGGTTCGGGATTATAGAATATTTCCTGATCTTGGCGGAGTTTTGTTCCCGGCAGGATCTTGAGTCTTTCAAGCTGGATTTCGGAGGGTGCGTGGAGAATCATCGTTTTCAGATCATCAAATACATTCTGAAGAGATTGCGCGGGGAGTCCGGCTATAAGATCGGCATGAACTTCTGTATTCTTCTGAGCGATGAGCCTCTTTAACCCGACGGATGATTTTCGGGAAGATGCCGGGCGTTTGACGGCATGCAGTACTTCAGGGATGAATGTCTGTATTCCGGCCTCAAGGTGGAGTCGTTTTGCGGGAAATGTCCTTATCATATCTATAAAGGAGCTGTCTATAATTGCCGGATTAATTTCGAGATGAAAGCGGATCTGTGGAAACTCATCCCTGAATATTTCCAGAAGTTGGAGGCTGCGTTTTTTATTGTCGTTAAAAGTTCTGTCTATCACCCTTATCTCTTTACACCCGGTTTCCGCTATTACCTGAATGTCGGAGCGGGCGCGTTCGATAGAAAAGTATTTTACACCGCCCGACATCGCGCTCGTACAGAATGAACAGCAACCCGGACAGCCTCTTGATGTTTCAATCTGGCAAAATGCCCTTTCCTTATTGAAATAACCTTTCAGAAAGGGGGATGGGATATCGTCAAGAGAGCCGTCATAGCATGCCGTCATTTTACCGTCAATATAATTCCTGTCTTCGTCAATATAGCATAAACCACTAATATTATTAAGATTGTTTTGGGTTAAGACTTTGTGGAAAGATGTTTCGTCACCTCTTATGACCGCGTTTATATGGGGATTCCGGCGGAGGAAGCTTTCATTGTCTCCAAGGAATTCCGGACCTCCGAGGTAAATTGGAACTTTCGGCATAAGGGTCTTGAATGTTCCAAAGACTTTAAGGCCGTATTCAATATTAAAAAGATATGCCGTGGAAACAAGGACATCAGGAGAGGCGTTCAGGATTCTTGAAAGAAAACGCCCATGGTCTTCACCGAGGGAATTTTCGACAAGCTCCCAGCTCCAGTCTTCGAGGAACTCTTCATTAAACGCTCTTACGAAGCCGTATGACAAAGAGGAATGGGAAAAAGAAGAATTTATTGCGGCAAAAACTATTTTCATCTTGTTTTTTCAGGGTAATTTATCTTTAATTTACATAGGAAGCTGGAATAGGAAAGCGTTAAAGGCATATTATTTGAATCAATCTTTAAAAGTATGGGAGTGCCTGGAATGTGCGCAAAAAGTCTTTTCCGCCTGATATTTTCATTTCTTTCAATATTTTCAATTTTATTTTTATTTTCGGGTTGCGAGAAAAATGTCGTTTCCGAGGCCATCGTTTCGGAAGTTATTGTAACGCCGGTTATTTTTGAAAACGTTGCGTTTTCATTCAATATTGTAGGGCAGGCAATAGCATATGACAATGTTGATCTGATAGCACGGGTTGAAGGCTTTCTTGAGCAGCGAAATTTCATAGAAGGCCGCAAGGTAAAGAAAAACGACCTTCTCTTCGTAATAGAAAAGACACAGTATGACGCAAATGTCACCATAGCTAAATCGAGCCTTGCCGCAAAGAAGGCCGAACTCGACAGGGCCGTGATTGAATACAACCGTAAATATTCGTTGTTCCAGAAAAATGCGGTCAGCCAGCAGCAGGTCGATGATGTAACCTATCAAAAGGCGGCGGCGGAGGCAAATATGCTGGAAGCGGCGGCGCAACTACAACTTGCCGAGCTTAACTTGAGTTACACCGAGATCAGGTCCCCCTTTGACGGAAGAATCGGCTTTGCAAACTACAGTGTGGGAAATCTCGTCGGGCCTTCCAGTAAAACTCTTGCAAATGTGGTAAGAACCGATCCCATGAAGGTGCAGTTCAGCATTAACGAAAAAATGCTGGTGGATGTCCTTCTCGAAAAAGTTAAAAAACGCGTATCCAACAGCAAGTTGAAAATAAAAGCCGTGCTCCCGAACGGAACAATGTATGATAAAACCGGGAAAATAGAGTTTACAGACAATAAAATAAATCCGATGACGGGAACAATCCTTATCAGGGCCGTCTTCGAAAACCCTGATAATATTCTTACCCCCGGCCAGTACCTTAAAGTAATAGTGGAAGACCCCGAGACAAAGAAAGCTCTTTTGGTTCCACGCAGCGCTATTCAGGAAGACCAGGCTGGTAAATTTGTACTTACGGTGGACAAAGAAAACAAAGTTGCCAGCAACCACATAATAACGGGCGGCGATTTTGGTGGAAATACCGTTGTCAGTTCCGGCCTCTCCGAAGGGGAGCTTGTCATAACGGAGGGCCTCCAGAAGGTGCGGCCAAATTCAAAAGTAAAGATTGTTATTGACAAGCCATTGAGCGAAAAAACCTTGGAATCAGATGAACCTTCTTTACCGAAAACCGAAAAAAAAGAAGCCGGGAAATAAGCCATGTTCAGTAAATTTTTCATAGACAGGCCCCGTTTCGCGCTTGTTATCTCAATAGTCATTACTATAGCCGGAACGATATCCATATATAATCTGCCAGTGGCACAGTATCCGGACATCACCCCTCCGCAGGTCTCAATTACCACGTCATACCCGGGAGCAAGCGCCGATATCGTCCAGAAAACCGTTGTAGAGCCCATAGAAAGCCAAGTCAACGGCGTTGAAAATATGATATATATGCAGTCTACCACAGCCAATGACGGAAGCGCTACGATAACTGTAACCTTCGAGATAGGTACAGACGGCGATATGAATACCGTAAACGTCCAGAACCGTGTGGCCATAGCCAATCCGCAACTTCCTGAAGAAGTTAAAAGGCAAGGTGTTACGGTAAAGCAGAAGTCCAGCAACATGCTCCTCGTAATAAACCTTTTTTCGCCGAAAGGCACTTATGACGGAATATATCTAAGTAACTATATGACACTTAATATCCGAGATGCCGTAATGAGAATCAGCGGCGTCGGCGATTCTTCAATGCTTGGCGGACTCGACTATTCCATGAGAATATGGATAGATCCCGATAAGCTGACCAGTCTTAATATGAGTGTAACGGAAGTCACAAACGCTATAACGGAACAGAATGTCCAGGTAGCAGCCGGGCAGATCGGCGCACCCCCTTGCCCCGCTGACCAGCAGTTTGAGTTTACTGTCCAGACAAAGGGACGTCTTTCAAGCGTAGAGGAATTTGAAAACATCATTGTCAGGGCTTCATCGGATGGTTCGATGGTTAAGATAAAAGATGTTGCCAAAGTCCAGCTTGGCTCGCAGGACTATTCATCATTCAGCCAGCTTAATGGCGCGCCAGGGTCGTTGCTTGCGGTTTATCAGCTCCCGGACGCAAACGGACTTCAGATTGGCGACGCAATAAAGGCCCAACTTGAAAAAATGTCCAAAAGCTTCCCGGAAGACCTGAAGTGTTCCATTCTTTACGATACGACAAAATTCGTCAATTCCTCAGTAGAGGAAGTAGAAAAAACCCTTTACGAAGCCATTTTTCTCGTCATACTTATCGTTTTTGTCTTTCTACAGGACTGGCGTTCCACTATTATTCCGTCCGTGGCAATCCCAGTCTCGCTCGTCGGCACATTCGCCGTACTTTATCTCTTGGGCTATTCCATAAACACCATAACACTTTTCGGCCTCATCCTCGCTATCGGGGTTGTAGTTGACGATGCTATCCTCGTAATCGAAAACGTAAACAGGCTTATGGAGGAGGAGAAACTCTCTCCGCGTGACGCGGCATATAAAACCATGGAGCAGGTAACAGGCCCCGTTATAGCCACCACGCTCGTTCTCCTGGCTATGTTTATTCCCGTAACATTTCTTCCCGGAATAACGGGCGTGCTTTACAGGCAGTTTGCGGTAACTATTTCCGTAGCTGTTACGATTTCATCAATAAATGCCCTTACCTTGAGTCCCGCACTCTGTGCCGCCATTCTCAGACCCGAAAAACCAAAACCTTTCTTTCTTTTCAGGCTTTACAACAAAGGTTTCAACGGAGTTTCATCCGGTTATGCGTGGATTGTTACGCATGTTGTGAGAAAATCAGTACTTATACTCGTGTTATACGCCGTTCTCATGCTCATTACATGGAAATTTTATACAATAATCCCCACGGGATTCATTCCGAATGAGGACAGGGGAAATTTCATGGTTGATGTACAGCTTCCTGACGGCGCGTCAATAAAAAGAACTTCCGCAGTCGTCACAAAAATATATGATATTCTCAAAAAGATGGATGGTGTCATCGATGTAATGACTGTTACCGGTTACAGCATGCTTTCAGGTACAAGTTCCTCAAACTGCGCTCTTGTAATTGTTATACTCGAAGACTGGAAAAAGAGGAAGACCGCCGCCCTCTCGCAAGACTCGCTCATAAGAAAGGCCGCCGCAATGTTCAATACGATTCCGGAGGCCAAAATTTTTCCCTTCGGAATGCCAGCCATCCCCGGAGTTGGTACAACCGGGGGACTTGAGTTCATGCTTCAGGACACCCTTTCCAGAAGCCCGCAAGACCTGGCCGCAGTCATGGGCGGAATCGTCTACAACGCTAACCAGCAGCCTCCCATAGAGTTTGCCTATAGCACTTACAGGGCGAACGTTCCGCAGATATACCTCGACATCGATCGCGAAAAAGCAAAAAAACTTGGCCTTTCCCTCACGGACGTCTTTTCCACCCTTCAGACACAGCTCGGCTCTATTTATATCAATGACTTCAACAAGTTCGGCAAAGTCTATCAGGTGATAGCCCAGGCCGGAGAAAAGTTCAGAAATAAAATTGACGATATATCCGCGCTCTATGTCAAAAACAACCAGGGCGACATGGTCCCGTTGGGCACGCTTCTTGAGGTGAAGACCAGCCTCATGCCGCAGGTAATGTACAGATACAACCTTTATTCCTCATTGACTATCAACGGCGATATCGCCCCCGGCTTCAGCTCAGGACAGGCTATGGCGGCACTCCAGAAAAGCGCCGACGATACCATGCCTCCCGGCTATAAGTATGAGTGGACCGGCATGTCTTACCAGGAGATACTCGCGGGCAATAAAGTTATCATGATTTTCGGGCTTGCACTGACCTTTATTTACCTTTTCCTTGTTGCGCAGTATGAAAGTTGGATGATTCCCTTTGCCGTCATACTCTCGGTGCCGATAGCCTTTTTCGGCGCGCTGGGCGCGCTCTGGATTACCGGAATTGACAATAACATCTATACGCAGGTAGGATTTGTGCTTCTCTTCGGTCTCGCCTGTAAAACCGCGATATTGATTGTTGAGTTTGCCAAGGAACAGCATGAACGTCAGGGGAAAGATATTTTCGAATCCGCGATTTTTGCCGCACGCCTGAGGTTCAGGGCCGTACTTATGACATCGGTAACTTTCGTTCTCGGTGTTCTGCCGCTTGTGATTGCCATGGGTGCCGGAGCGGCGAGCCGTCGTTCACTCGGGACCGTTATTTTCGGAGGGATGCTGGTTTCCTGTATATTCGGAACAATTCTCATCCCGTCATTCTTCGTCATCATCCAGTATCTCATCAACAAAATGGGTAAACCTACTATCCCTCAAAAATAACAAGGGAAGAGTCTATCCGCAGAAAGCTTACCGCGCCGACTTGTTATCCGGCCTTCTTTGCCCAATTGCTGTCTAGAATTCCAATTCAGGCTGTGATATGCCCCAGTCTTCATCGTCTACATAGCTTTTGGCCTTTTTAGCGTCACTTTTTTTCTGGGGGGAACGCTTTTTCTTTTCGGGCAGGACAGGGGCTTCGCTTTTCTCCGTAGGAATAAGGTCCGGCTGGGCCTCTTGAGAGGGGGAGCTGTCCGTAATTTCGGTGTTTTCGGTTTCCGTTTCGGGTACAGGCGTATTGTCGTTATCCGTGCCGTCGTCATCGGCAGGACCGTCCTGAAGTCTTGAGAATGTTATTTTAACGAGCTTATATTTTGAGATAAGTTCGCCTCTGGCCTTCGGGGAGCGCTCGGCAACTTGGCTCAGATCGATCTCAAATGTCCCGTTTCGTTTGGCGTCTACAATACAATCATATATGGATGTCGGGCGCGGCGTTACTACTTCGAGTCGGCAGCCCTCGGGGCAAAGTTTGTACTCTTTATCGGTTATGAATTTGGAGATGACCGTGCGTTTTGCGAAAATTTTGCCGGTCTTCTTTTCGGAGTAGACGATTCCGAAGATGGTGTCCTTGTCATACTTCCTGAAGTCGAAGAGCCTGTCGCAGAAAATCTTTTCTGGAATATTTATGACTTTGTAATCGCCGTTGCGTTCAATACAGAGGAGGTGATCATATTCGTTACAGGTTACCTGTTCATCGCTTTTCACATTCGTCCCGATATAGCAGTTTTTCCTATCCCATCCCACCTTTATGTTGTTGAGGGCTACGGAGTGCCTGTCGATTTTCTCGAACTTCTCAATTTCGGTTTTGCGCGGGAATGCCGCGGCGTATTTATCGATAAGCGCCTTGAGGTAGCTGACGGCGTATGCCTTAAGGCGCTTAAGGTGCTTCTCTACTTCCGTGATATGGGCGATAATGTCATCGATTTCCTTTTTGTTCTTCTTTATATCGAAGAGCGATATGCGGCGAATCTGGAGGGTAAGCAACTTTTCTATATCCTCGTCGGAGATGTCCCGCTGGAGCATATCACGGAACTTCTCTAGTCCGGAGCGTATTTCGCTTAAGACATTTTCGTAGGTGGACGATTTTTCTATTCTCTTATAAATCCTGTTTTCTATGAATATCTGGACGAGGGTTTTTTCGTGGAAGCGTTCGTGAAGCGAGGCCAGTTCCAGTTCCAGTTCCAGTTTGAGATATTCGAGAAGCTTCTCCGTGTTGCGGTGAAGGACTTCGGAGACGGACATATGAACGGGTCTGTTTTCGCAGATCAGCATCATGTTGACGTTTACGGAGACAGAACAGTCGGTATAGGCATATAGGGCCTTCAGGGCTTTTTCCGGTTCCTGCCCGCGCATCGGAACTATTTCAATCTCAATCTTGTCCGTGGTAAAGTCATTTATTGTCGCAATCTTTATTTTATTTTTTTCAACAGCCCGTTCAATGGATGCTATGAGGTTTTCGGTCGTAGTCGTGGCCGGAATTTCCCTTATGATAAGCTTTCTGCCGTCAATGTCGATCCTTGAGCGCAGCGTTACCTTGCCGTTGCCGTCTTCGTATTCGGAAACATCCATAAGCCCGCCCTGAAGAAAATCGGGGTAAATTCTGAAATTTTCGCCCTTCAGAATAGCGATTTGCGCTTCGAGGAGCTCCTTGAAGTTGTGCGGAAGAATGTGGGTTGCCATACCGACGGCGATACCATCCGAGCCAAGCATCAGGAGCGACGGAATCTTTACCGGCAGCCGGATAGGTTCCTTGTTCCTGCCGTCATACGAGTCGATGAATTCAGTAATATTTGCATTGAAAAGGACTTCGCGCGCAAGCGGAGTAAGGCGGCACTCAATATAGCGCGCGGCCGACGCGCCGTCGCCGGTAAAGATATTGCCAAAGTTTCCCTGCTTGTCGATATAATATTCTTTATTCGCTAGGACAACCAGTGCATCCCCTATCGAAGCATCTCCGTGCGGGTGAAACTGCATTGTGTGGCCGATGACGTTGGCAACCTTATGGAATTTACCATCGTCCATTTTGAAGAGTGACCACAATATTCTACGCTGGACTGGTTTTAAGCCGTCATCGACATCTGGAATCGCGCGTTCTTTTATAACGTATGACGCGTATTCTATAAAATTGGAATCCAGCATTTTTTTAAGGAAGATATTCCCGCCGGAATCCTCAGTAAGGGACGCCTCGGTCTCGCCGCTCGCCAGTGCCTCGGGCAAATTAGGCTCAATCCCGTTTTCTTCAACGGGTACTTCCGGAGTATTATCTTTGGCTTTATTTTTTTTCCGCGGCATATTCTTCACACAAGGTTATTTATTATATGGTCTTTGCGGTCAGGCGTATTTTTCCCCATGTAGAACTCAAGCATATCGGAGACGCCCCTCATGTGGTCGACTGAAACATTCAGCAGCCTTATATTTTCTCCGATAAACTGGCCAAATTCCGACGGCGAAATTTCTCCGAGTCCCTTGAAACGTGTTATTTCGGCCCCTTTATTGGACCCGCCGAGCTTTTGCACGGCTTTGTCACGTTCACGTTCATCGTAACAATAGATGGTCTCTTTTTTGTTCCTGACCCTGAAAAGGGGGGTCTCAAGGACATAAAGGTGGCCCGCCAGGACGATTTGCTCAAAATAGGTAAGGAAAAATGTTATGAGCAAATTTCTGATATGGAGTCCGTCCACGTCGGAGTCGGTGGAAATCACTACCTTCGCGTAACGCAGCTTTTCGACATCGTCCTCGATGTTGAGGGTCTGCATTATATAGTAGAGCTCTTCATTCTGGTAAACCTTGTCTATCTTCTCCCCGTAGCAGTTGAGCGGCTTTCCCTTGAGCGAGAAAATGGCCTGCGTATAAACGTCGCGGCAGCTCACCATCGAACCCGCCGCCGATTGGCCCTCTGTCAGAAATATCATGGTGTTCTCGCCAAGCTCCTCGCCGCGGCGTCCCTTGTCGCCCAAGTGGCGTTTGCAATCCTTGAGCTTCGGTATTTTGAGGCTCATCTTTTTCGCGTTTTCCTTGGACTGCTTCTTGACGGCCTGAATTTCTTTACGAAGCTGCTCGTTTCTCACTACCTTCTGGAGAATAAGCTCGGCCTCCTCACGGTTCCTGTGCAAATATGCGGTAATGGCGTTTTTGACCTCGCCCACTATCCAGCCGCGGATATCGGTATTGCCGAGTTTATTCTTCGTCTGCGACTCAAATATCGGGTCTTTGAGCTTTATCGCGATTGCCCCGACGATTCCGTCACGAACATCGCTCGGTTCGTAATTTTTGCCTGAAAACTCATTCACGGCCTTCAATAATCCCTCGCGGAACGCCGAAAGATGCGTGCCGCCATCGTTTGTGTACTGCCCGTTTACAAATGAAAAATAGTTCTCACCGTAGTTCGTAGTGTGGCAGAATGCGAACTCCATGGTCTTTTCTTTGTAGTGGACAATGTCGTAGATCCGCTCTTCGCCAACTTCCGAATCTATAAGGTCCTTGAGTCCGTTCTGCGAGTAAAAACGCTTTCCATTCAGATAAAGCGAAAGCCCGCTGTTGAGAAAGGCGTACATCCAGAGGCGCTTTTCGATATACTCAACCTTGAAGGTGTATTTCGGAAAAAGCTGAGGGTCAGGAATGAAAGAGACCAGCGTCCCGTTCTTCTCCTCGGTAGTGCCATTTTTTTCTCCGGTGATACTCCCCGATTTGAATGTGGCGCTACGGTATTTGCCCTCTCTTACGGACACTACGGTGAACTTTTCGGAAAGCGCGTTCACGGCCTTCGTCCCAACTCCGTTCAGCCCGACTGAGAACTGAAAAACATCGTCGTTATACTTTCCTCCAGTATTCATCAATGAAACGCAGTCAATGACCTTCCCGAGCGGTATCCCGCGCCCATAGTCACGGACGGATGCCTCATCGCCGTCAAGCTTCACATCTATTCTGCGACCAATACCCATTATGTATTCATCAACGCTATTGTCGATGATTTCCTTCAACAACACATATATGCCGTCATTCGGGCTTGAGCCGTCTCCCATCCTGCCTATGTACATACCGGGCCTTAACCTGATATGCTCCAGAGAACTCAGGGTCTTTATCTTGCTTTCGTCGTATTGATGCTTTATTTCTTCTGCCATTTTTATAATAGGTGGACTTTTTCCACTTTTTTTTAACGTGTTAAGATAATCCTTTTACCCTTTTTTTCAATACAGAGTTCAGTATACCTTCGCGGACATCAAAATAAATGGGACTTTATTATAAAGCTAATTTGAAATATTGATTTTGTCCGCTATCTTTTGAACTTCCGTAAACTCAAAAAACTTTACGGGTTGGTAGCTCAGTCGGTAGAGCAACGCCCTTTTAAGGCGTGGGTCCCGGGTTCGAATCCCGGCCAACCCACCAGTCTATTTCCCTGAATCCGCACCCAAGATGGCTTTTATTCTTCGTATATACACTCGTGTCAAATGATTTTGCGCTTGCCGGACTTAGACCATTCCAATTTCTCGACCTGTTTGACTTTGGGCGGCATGACGACTGAATTTTATTTGCACACGACAGGTGGCATAACTTAAATCACTACTGTCCGGTAAAAATCAGAACAGGAAATCAGGGAAAAGCTCTGACCGCTCCGGGCGGTTCCAGTCCGGTGGTCCTGCGATGGACTGACGCTCATCAATTCTCCGGA
>MHBG01000058.1 GCA_001804785.1 Lentisphaerae bacterium GWF2_45_14 | reverse complement strand
TTTTTTCCTTTCTCGTTAATTTAACTGCTATGTCCATTTACACAAAAAAATTTACATACTCGCAGGTATAGATCGTGTTATTGGCTCTTGGTACCCTAACCAAGCCTTTAATATTAATTGCTCAGTTGGCACTACATTAAACTTTAATGATGTACTTCATGGACTAGCTGAATGAAATCTAAAATTTTATTTTATGTATTACTTGTAATTTCTCTATTCATTTTAGCTCCCCTTTGCTCTTTCTTATTTTCCATCGCATCTTGATTAAAGCCGCGTCGGCTTAACAAACATCTAAAGTCTTTCAGTTAAATTTAAGTTGGGAGAACAGGACGATAAGGCCGTTTCATTCCAATTCCTCCGCTTATTATTTAATAGGGGGAAGGCCTTACAGTCAAGGGGATTGACTCGGAAATGGCATAAAAAGGAATAAAACCATGCACGATTAATTTAAAAAAAAAGGAGAGGGTACCATGTCACGAGCAAAGCAGAAGCAGAATTTGATAAGTCTTGAGATTGAAAGTGGCGGGAGCGACGGGACTCGAACCCGCAACATCCACCGTGACAGGGTGGCACTCTAACCAATTGAGCTACGCCCCCGCGTTGGTCAGGAGTTCTTATTTTAAATTGTGAAGGAAAATTTTCAACTGCAAATAGGATTTTTTTAGTTTTTTTCTTTTAGCGGGAAAAATACATAAATGAACTGAATCTTGCAAAAAACAACCTGACTATGTCAGTAGAATTTGAGCTTAAATGTCAAAGTAAGCGAGCTTTAAAAAAAATTAAACAGCCTTGACAATGTCAGCATGAGCCGCTATATTGTTAAATAGATGGAGAAGCGTCACTATGGAAAATAAGGTATCGCAGGTGCTGGCCCACATAACAAGTCAGCTTGAGTCCGGAATGCTCAAGGGCGGCGATAAGCTGCCCGGAGCTCGCGACATAGCTCAGAATTTGAAAATATCCTTTGCGAAAGTCCAGCAGAGCCTTGATCTCCTCGTCAAAAACGGCATACTCGAGTCCTTCCCAAGAAAAGGAACATTCGTGCAACAGAAGTGGAACGAAAGAATACTCCAGACCAATATATCACTGTTCACAGGAGAAAACAGACTTCCCTGGCTGTCAGGCTTCAAAGAAATGCTGGCAAAGGAACTGCCGGAACTCAGAATATCCACGGGCTTTCCGAAAAGCACATTCGAAATCAGGACTACATGGAGCGTACAGTCAGAGCACGGCGACTACATGGATCTCGGCGAAATATTCAACGAATGCTATCCCGACAAATCCGAATTCTTCACCCACCCGTTCAAAACCTTCTACATAGACGAAAAACTTTCAGGACTGCCGATAATATTCTCGCCACGCGTGATTTTCTATAATACCGAAATACTGAAAAAGGCAAACTGCAAACAGCCGTCACACAACTGGACATGGAATGACTTCATTTCATGTATCAAAAAAATCAAGCAGGCTCTGCCTGAAGCAAATATAATCAACTGGTGTCCGGAGCCCCATGTTTTCATGAACTTCATTTTCAGAGCAGGCGGCGCCCTCCTCTCCTACGACAAAGACGATCCGGTAATGATAGACCACCCCAAAACAAGGCACGGCATAAAACTTTTTAGAGAACTCAGGAACGCAGTAGGATTCAAAATTCCGGACGACTATCGCCGGATGAACGCGGAATCCTTCATCAAAGGAGAAATGGCATTCATGGTGTCAGCCCGCGAAGAGTTGCCGCTCATAGAAAAGGCCGGGCTAAAAAACTGGGGAACAGCTCCCCTGCCCCACATCGAAGGCGGTCTCGACATAACGGCGCAGGCAACCGATCTTCTCTGCGTAAGAAAATCATGCACGGATATAAACACCGTCACTAAAATGGTAAAACTTATGCTGTCCGAAGAGTTGCAGAATCATATCGGGAAGCTGAAGTATGGAATTCCTATAAGAAAATCTTCCGCATTGAAAAGCATAGACATAGAAGACCACCGCGATTTCCTATTTATCACGGAAGCTCCGAAGATAACCGCCGAATACAATATAGATTCGCCAGAACTCGCAATGCTGATAAAGGATGGGATAAAGCAGATACTTGAAAGTGATATTGATATAGACCGTTCAACGAAGAGGTTAGCCGATGCGGTAAGAACCTTCTTAAGCATAAGGAATTTTAAATATCGCCAGAGAGAGGAGTGCGCCGTATGAAGGCACTGCGTTTTACGCTCATTGAATTGCTTGTTGTGATTTCGATTATCGCGATGCTGGCATCCATGCTCCTTCCTGCTCTAGGAAGAGCCAAGAGTACAGGCCGAACGATTATGTGCGCAAACAATCTCAAGCAGTGGACGACGGGCGTCCACATCTATGCTGATGCATGGCAGGATTATCTGCCGCCTCATCAGATGGGGCGCTATTACAGTTCGCCGTCCGTGACAAACTGGAACATATGGGACAGTTGGCTCAGGGACGCCCTCCTGCCTCAGGCAAACCAGGCTAAATACCTCCTGGGAAACGACATAAACGGATGCACCGAACATTCCAATGCATTCATGGGGACAAGCACGACGCAGACAATAAGGATTTACAGTTATGGTGTATCTTACTCCATAGCAAATCCGGGTGGTTCTCCGGGATATTATCTTTTCAAAATCAGCAGGATAGGAAGACCATCCCAGATAATCCTGATATCGGATATGAGCAATGACGTAAATGCTCCGGGATACAAATTCGATGTATCGCCGGAACGGGTAGGTTATCTGCACCTCGGAAAAGTCAACTGTCTTTTCATTGACGGGCACGTAGAAGGCAAAAGACAAAATCAGCTTTCAACAGCCGACTATATTCCGTAAAATAGCAATAATGGGAAAAAGCGCATGAAAAAACTGACATTATTTTTTATTGGATTCATTTGCGCTGCAGGAATTCTTTACGGCAACGAAAATAAGATTACAACGGTTCCCCTGTTCCGGTCATGCGGAATTTATTTTGAAACAGCAGATATGTCCACGCCTTGCGTTACGGAATTCCAGGAAAAAGGAAGTGACAAATGGGAAAAAGCGCTGGAACTTATGGCGATTCCGACAAAGGAAGTGGGGCAGTTTCCGCTAACGAAAAAAGAAACTATTTATACAGATAAGGCAATGTTCAGAGGCTGCATAGTTAATCTCAAGGAAAATACGGAATACGAACTTAGAATCACTCAAGGTGAAAATACCTCGGCAAGCACATTCAAGACATGGAGCACGGAGGTCCCGGCAGGAAAAACGATAAATGTAAAAGACCTGAAATTCGACGATGAGTTGATAATAATCGAAAAAGGGTCACGGGACGCTTGGATAAAATATACTTCAGACAAAGGCTTTGTCCTGAAAGGGAATGATAAGAAGAACGCCGTCATCACGGTAAAAGGCGGGGAATATATAATTTTTGAAAATCTGAATCTGGAAGGCGGAGCAAGGCATGGAATCTCCCTTGAAGGAGCAAATAATATAAGAATTTTGAATTGTGACATATCGGGCTATGGAAGGATAGGGAAACAGGACATTAAGAAAGACGGCAAATATTACATAGAAAACAAAATTATAAACAATGATGCCGGAGTAAATATTGATAAAAGCGGCAATATCGTCATAGAACGGTGCTACATACATGATCCCCGAGGCCACGCCAACTCTTGGAAATATTCGCATCCAGCCGGACCGAATGCTGTAGCGGTTCTCTCTACTGGAGGAACCGTTCTTCGCTACAATGACTTCATCGGAAGCGATGCCCATAGATGGAACGACACAGTCGAAGGAATAGGAAACGGTCTGCCGAAAGGCGGCTTCTACCGCGACGCCGAAATATATGGAAACATGTTCATATATGCAAACGATGACGGCATAGAACTTGACGGGGGACAGATGAATATCAGAGTTTTTCTGAATAAGTTCGAAGGCTCTCTTTGCGGCATAAGCACCGCCCCCTGTCTTCTTGGGCCCTCATATCTTTTCAGAAATCTTATCGTCAATCTCGCCGACGAAGACGGCTACGGGGCAGCCGCGTTCAAAAACGGTCATAATTCTTTTGACAGAGGCAGGTGCTATGTATTCAACAATACCGTTTATGCTCCCGGAGGTTACGGGCACTACAACAATAACAAAGACGAAATAGCAAAATACGGCAAAGAACTAAGAGGCATAACAAGGAATAACATCTTTTATTCCTCAAAAGAACTTTTCAGCCCCAGTGTTTTCAACAGAGGCAATGATTTTGACTATGACCTTATTTTCAGTAAAAACTCCAAACTGCTTAAGTCGACAGAAGAAAACTTAAAAGAAAAAGGTTGGGAGGAACATGGTATTTTCGAAAAAGATCCGGAATTCAGCAGCATTGAAGGCGGGATATTTACGCTGACAGAAAAAAGTCCCGCACGTGAAAACGGGGTCTCCGTTGACAACTTCATTGAAAAACAGAATAATGAGAATCCGGACAGAGGAGCTTTTCAGACAGGAAACAGTCAAGTACTTCCATATCGGCCCATACCCGTTTATCTCGACAAATATCAGATCAATTTCAAATTTGACTTCGGTAAAGACGTCATGTCCCAGACTTTCAACGCAAGTGTAACAGGCGTTGAAAAATTTTCAGAAGCCTTTGAAATCAAAAAAAACAATGTCTTCGACTGGTTTACAATTGAGCCATCACGTGGAATTTTAAACGAGAAGAGCAACATCCGATTCAAGGTATCCATCAATAAAGACAAAATAAAGAAACCAGGCTTCTATAGAGGGCTTTTCCTGTTAAAACTCGAAAACGGCTATTCCCGCCCGGTTACTGTTTACGCCCAGACGGACGGCACGGAAGAAATCAAGAAAAAAAGCGAGCAGTTCGCACTTTATATCGAAGCAGAAAAAAGCTCCATTCCTCATCCGTTCAATATTTTGGATGACAGCAAGGCTTCCGAGGGCAAATGCGCTTATCTCGATATTGCAGAAAAAGCAATGCCTCTGTCCTATGATTTTGAAGTTCCGCAAGACGCTGATTATCAGATATTCGTCCGTGTCAAATCCGAAGAACCGGTAGGACAGCATGACTCCATATTCCTGTCACTGGACGACACACCAAAGAGAGAAGCATATCTGAGAAGCGACATAGATTGGAAATGGTCCGGTTGCGGAGCAACCACATCTCTTGGAACAACGGCAAAGCCATTCAGCCTGAAAAAAGGGAAACACAATATAAAGTTTTTCCCGAGAGAGACGCTATTTATTGATATACTACTTATAACTAATGATTATAAAGTAGTTTACTGACAAAGGGAGGTCAGCCATGAAAAACATAAAATTTACGCTCATTGAACTGCTCGTTGTAATTTCGATTATCGCCATCCTGGCCTCAATGCTCCTGCCCGCGCTAGGTAAAGCAAGAGATTCAGCAAAGACAAGCCTCTGTAGCAATAACTTGCGGCAGCTGGCAGCAGCAATGGGCAATTATGCATCGGATTACAACGGATGGGGTGCATATGGAGTACAAAATGGTAATTTTCTATATGGGCCAGCCTTGGAAAATATGTATGATTCGACATTATGTTATTATATCAATTTCCCCGTTAAAGAATCAGTAGCCATAGGGCCGCCAGCGCCGATTTCCATATGTCCCTCAGGAAGAAGAGACGGAACAGGAGACAGAACAAGCACCGGAAATCCGAACTTCAGCTATTCATTCAATAATTACCTTTGCAGCGGAGACGGGTCAACCTTTACCAATCATCCGGAACGAGCATCCAGAGTCACCGATGTAAGGAAACCATCAAGACGTCTCTTTTGTGCCGACGCAAACTGTCATGCGAATGCAATATATGCTTACTCATATTTCCCGGCAAGACATGCAAATGGAACCGACAATATCGTTTTCGTTGACAATCATACTGAAAAATGGACAGTCCCGGAAAAGGCGGCAACCCTGACAGGAAGTTACTCAGGAGGCGCTGACGGATTCTGGCACGACGCCACTTGGTAAACAACTATTGAAAAAAAGGACACATGAACTTTAACCATGACAACGAAGAAATAATATGCAGAACGCATTAAAAGCTAAAATAAAAATTATTCGGTTTACGCTCATTGAATTGCTTGTTGTAATTTCGATTATAGCGATACTGGCATCTATGCTGCTGCCCGCGTTAGGAAGGGCAAAAAGCACAGGCAGATCTATCATGTGCGCAAGCAATCTCAAGCAGTGGACGACAGCAGTACATATCTACGCCGAAGTATACCAGGATTATCTGCCGATCCACCAGATGAGCTGTTTCTATGCCTCGCCAACAAGAACAAACTGGAACAGCTGGGCAAGCTGGCTCAGGGACGCATTTCTTCCAAACGCCAATCAAACAAAATATTATCTAGGACAGGATATAAACGGATGCACCGAACATTCCGACACAATGCTGGGAACAGCCATCAACAAGAGATACTACAGCTATGGAATCTCTTATATCGTCGCCAATTACGAAACCCCGTACAAGCTGGGACATATAAGAAATCCCTCGCAGATAATCCTCATTACCGACATGGCCAACGATATCGAGGCGCCCGGATACAGATTTGACCTATCGCCGGAACGGATAGGTTATCTGCACCTCGGAAAAGTCAACTGTCTTTTCATTGACGGGCACGTGAGCGGCAAAAGACAGAATCAGCTCTCGCTAAGCGATTACACACCTTAAAATAATACCGGAGAAAAGCATCATGAAACTACAAAGAACCTTGGCCGCTGTATTCATTTTCATCCTGATTGCCGGAACAGGCGCACAGGAAAAGAAAGATCCGGGCGAAAAACCATCATCATTCTATCTTTATTATGGAGACAAATCCAAGCTGCTGCCGGAATCGGATAAAGGATATTCATATGACGATGCCGTGAAAAAAGCGAAAGTCAAGGACTTCAGCTTCGGGCGGACAAGGCCGGAACCAGTGTTCGCATCACAGATTAAAACCGACAAAAAAGGAAGCATCGATGAACAAAGTGTGCCGTTTGACGTACTAGAAGAATCGGGAGTCGAACGCAACGCATTCGTGCGCTTTGGATTTCCGTTGCCGGAAGGGGCAATCTTCGACCCCGCAAAAATAAAGATAACGGATTCTGCAAATAACGAGCTTCCCGCACAGATAGAAGCTACGGCGTTCTGGAAGGATATTTCGCTGAAGTGGGTGCTTGTGCAGTTCAATACACAACTCAAGGCCGGAGAAAAAAAGGTCTTCAACGCGGTATTCGGTAACAATGTGCAGAAAAAGCCTTACGCATCAAAGCTAAGATTTTTCGAATCGGCAAATGATGCAACGCTTTACTCCGGTCCGCTGAAGGTTTCCATCGACAAGAAACGTTTCAACATATTGAAAACGGTATGGGTCGACCGCAACAGCGACGGGAACTACAGCGACGACGAAAAAGTCGGCGGATTTTCTCCGGACGGCATCAGAATGCTCGACGAAAATCTGAATCTCTTCACAAGCACCGCAACCGCTCCGGCCTCATTCAGCGTCGAAGAACGCGGAAGCGAAGTTATCGTACTCAAAATAAAGGGGCAGTACGCGAGGAAAGATGCTTCATACAAAAAGCTGATGGATTATGTCGTGAGGCTCACGTTCCATAAAGATTCGCCAGTCGTCAAAGTCACGATGACCCACATAAACACCAACGTGCAAACTGAATTCACAGACATAAGCAGTCTGGGACTCGACTTCGTGCTGCCGGAAGACGCCGAGACGTTGACCGCATTGACGGCAAAAAACGACGCATTGACGGCATTGAAAAAAGTAGAGTTCCTCCAGTTTGACGACAGGGAAATCCTGAGCAGCGGAAAAAAGCAGCCGGGTCGCCTGAAAGGGCCTTTCGAAGTGCCGATGAAGAACGCGAAACTAGGCTTGTCGATAAGGGATTGCTGGCAGAGATGGCCTAAGTCGGTCGGCGTAGATGGTAAAGCGCTTTCAATCGGAATATTGCCGGAACAGCCGTCAAAGAATTACGGGCGGAACCTGCCGCATTACTTGCAGTTCCCGTTCTGCGAAGGGAAATACCGCATGAAGTGGGGAATGTCGTTTACCGAAGAAATATTCTTCGATTTCGGAGGAAGCGATTCAATGTCGAAAATGGATGCTGAATCGAATATGCCCGTTATAGCAGTGATAAATCCGGCATGGTACGCGAAGACACAGGCGCTTTCAGGGATAAGCTTTCCGATAGGCAAACAATTCTCCATATGGGACAATGTAATCTCAAAGGCCTTCGACGAGCATATGACAATCAAGGATGAACAGCGCGAATACGGCTTCTTCAACTACGGAGACTGTTACGGTGAGCGCGGCAGAAACTGGAACAACAACGAATACGATTTTGCACACGGACTCTTCATGGACTTCATCAGAACCGGCAACCGGAAGCATTTCCGATGGGCTATGATTACTTCAAAACACCAGGCAGACGTTGACTGCGTACACGCCTATCCTGATAAATATTATATAGGCTCAAACCATCAGCACTCCATCGGGCATACCGGAAACTGGTCTCAGCACCACGTAAGAGCCGAATGGACGCACCTTTACGATTCACACACCAGCGCCGACAACGGGCATACCTGGGTAAACGGTCTCATAGATGCGTGGTGCATGGGCGGCGACCCGATATCGATGAACGCCGCATACGGACTTGGCGAGCATATAGCCTGGGCAATGGCTCCGACTTTCGAACACCTCGGCTCACATGAACGAAGCGCGGGCTGGTCACTCAGAGCGATCGCATCACTCTATCGACTGACAAACGACCCGCTCTACCTCAAGGCCGCCGACAAGATCGCCGCCGTCGCAATGAGGGAACAAAAAATGGATTGCGGCGCCTGGCCGCACGTTCTTCCGGGAGACCACGCAGGCCCGGACAATCAGGGTGCGGTAGGCAACTGTCCGTACCTGATGGGGATAATCCTTAACAGCCTGAAAACATATCACGAGGCGACCGGAAATCCCGAAGCAGCCAAATCCATTACAGCGGGTGCAAAATGGCTCGAAAAAGCATGGAGCCCGCAGGCTTGCGGATGGCCCTATTCGGCATCGCCGGAAGGCAAGCCTTACTGGAGTCCGAAACCATCGCCGTTGAATATACTCATTTGCGCACCAATGGCATATGCGGGAAACATCTCGGACAATAAAGAGTTCATAGAGATATCCGAAAAGGCATTCCTCGCCGCGATAATGAGTTTCTCGCCGAAAGGGAAGGACTTCGCATTCGGGATGATTTTCTCGAGCGAACTGCTTTGCGAAATCCAGAAATGGCATCTGAAAAATTCGGAAGACAAAGGAGTCTCGCTGCTGAGCAATGACGTGCAGCTTGTAGAATTCATAAGGTCGCTTAAATGCGGCTCGAACCTGAACCTCAGAATGCCTGATAAAAAAACCGTACTGGCTTCACTAAAAAAAGACAAGGCCGTTGTAAAAATTGATGCCAAAAAGCACGGCTCCAGGCCGAATACGATCAAAGAAGGAAACTTGACTCTAAAAGGACCGGACGGCTCCGTAATAAACAAGATCCCCTTCGACATAAATAAAGCGTTCCATACGGAGCTGGAACTGAAAGGAAAGCCCGGCGACATTTTCACGATTGAGGCTTTCGATGATATGACAAACGTCTGGAACATCGAATCGGACGATGCCGATATTTCCGCAATGTTCAAAAACAACGCTTCGATAGGAGCTGTCGGCTTTTCCAAATACTTTTTCTTCGTCCCGGCGGGAACAAAGGAATTCGAAATAATACTTAAAGGAATCCACGAAGGGCGCTTCGGCGGAATGGCCATTCAGCCTGATGGCAAAATAAATTCGTTCATGCAGGGAGAAAATACAGGCGGCACTCAGCTGCCGTGGGCAACGGATAAATTTAAAAGCGCAGAATCGCAGTCCTTGAAAGTAAAAGTACCCGAAGGACTCGACGGCAAAAACTGGAACATGAGAGTGTGGGCCTCCGGCGATATTTCCATTGGATTCAAAGGAATCCCGCCATACATATCCGGCAAGAATTCCGTGATGCCAACAAAATAATACCGGAAAAATATCCTTCGGGTATTTAAATTCCGTCAAAGAAGGGCAAATTAGAGAGGCGGGAACTGCCCCCCGCCTTTTACCTTTACTTAATAAGACGGAGAGACTCTAATGCCCTCAGATTTTGTTCATTTGCACTTACATACGGATTACAGCCTGCTCGATGGAGCGTGTTCTATCAAAGGCATAATCCAAATGGCTCAGGAATATAAAATGCCAGCCGCGGCAATTACCGACCATGGCTTCATGGGCGGCGCAATGGATTTCTATCAGAACCTGTCAGCCGCAGGGATAAGACCGATTATCGGAGTGGAAGCATATGTATCGCCAACTACAAGGTTCGACAAGGATGCGAGCAATCCCAATATCAGAGGCTTTCATCTGGTGCTTCTCGCCAAGGACGAAAGCGGGTACAAGAGCCTCTGCAAGCTAATGTCGGAAGCCTATATGGACGGCTTTTATCACAAGCCCAGAATAGATAAGGAAATCCTTTCGCTCCACCATGAGGGACTCATCGCGCTGAGCGCATGTATTCAGGGCGAGATATCCCGCTCCATCCTCAACGGCGATATAAAGGGTGCGAAAGGCGTGCTCTCGGAATATCTTGACATCATGGGAAAAGACAATTTCTACCTTGAACTGATGGACCACAAGATGGAAGAGGAGAAAAAGGTCAACAGGGAGATGATACTGCTCTCGAAGGAATTCGAGGTGCCGCTTGTGGCGACTAACGACGTGCATTACCTGAAAAAAGAGCATTTCAAGTCGCACGACCTGATGCTCTGTATCCAGACCCAGGCCAAAGCCAGCGACGAGAAGCGTTTCCGGTTCCCCTGCAACGAGTTTTACTTCAAAAGCCCCGAGGAAATGAAAGAAATATTCAAGGAAGTCCCGGAGGCCGTCACAAACACGATGGAAGTAGCCGAAAAATGCAATATCAGCTTTAAATTCGCACCGGAAGTCAACCATTACCCTGTTTACAAAATTCCCGCGGGCGAGCCTGCGGACGATGGCGCGTATATCAGGAAAATATGCCTGAGTGAAATTCCCGACCGCTACGGATTCAACCCCGAATCCGCGGATATCAATGACGAACAGAAGGCCGTTCTCCAGCGCATGGATTTCGAACTCGGCGTAATCGGGAAGACAAAATACAACAGCTATTTTCTTGTGGTATGGGACTTTCTGCGTTACGCGAGGGAAACCGGTGTGCCTGTAGGCCCCGGACGCGGAAGCGGCGCGGGAAGCATCGTGGCATACTTGCTCCGCATAACGGACATTGAGCCTTTGCGTTATAACCTGCTCTTCGAGAGGTTCCTTAACCCTGACCGCGTAAGCCCGCCGGACTTCGACATAGACTTCTGCGAAAGAAGAAGATCGGAAGTCATCGATTACGTGAAGCGCAAGTACGGAAGTGAAAGCGTCGCTCAAATAGGGACCTACGGGACACTTAAACCCAAAGCGGTTCTAAAGGACGTTGCGCGCGTTATGGGCCGCTCATTCAATGAAGGCGACATGATAACAAAACTCCTGCCCGAAGACCTTAAAATGACACTAAGGAAAGCTCAGGACGAATCTCCCGAATTGAGAGAGCTTATCGCTAAAGAACCCTGGGTAAAGGAGATATTCGACTATGCCGCGCCTCTTGAGGGACTCAATAGGAATATGAGCATACACGCGGCAGGAGTCATAATAGGCGACCAGCGTCTCGACAACCTTGTTCCGCTCGCACTCGGGGCCGGAGATGAAGTAATCACCCAGTTCAGTGCGGCCCCCTGCGAAAAACTCGGATTACTCAAAATGGACTTCCTCGGACTGAGAACCCTTACCGTGATCCAGGACGCGATCGACAACATAAAAAAGTCACGAAATATCGATATAGATATTTCTAAAATCCCCCTGGATGACAAAGCCTCATTCGACCTTCTCAATAAGGGAGATACCGTAGGCGTATTCCAGCTTGAATCATCCGGAATGCAGAGCCTTTGCCGTCAGTTCGGCGTCGAAAGCATAGAGCACATCATCGCCCTTATCGCGATATACCGGCCGGGGCCGATGCAGTTCATTCCCGAATTCATCGGACGCAAAATGGGCACGCTCGCCATAGAATACGACCACCCGAAAATGGAAAAGTATCTGAAGGAAACTTACGGTATCATGCTCTATCAGGAGCAGATCATGCAGGTTGTTCAAATACTTGCCGGATTCTCACTCGGACAGGCGGACATTCTCCGCAGAGCCATCGGTAAAAAGAAGGCAAAGGAACTCGAGGAGCAGAAGGAAAAGTTTGTAAAAGGATGCAAGGACGCAAATAATATCGATGAAAGAATTGCCAGCCAGATATGGGAAAAAATCGAGAAATTCGCGGGCTACGGGTTTAACAAGTCGCACAGTGCGGCATACGCCTTTCTCGCGTACCGCACGGCCTACCTGAAAGCAAATTACCCGCTCGAATTCATGGCCGCCGTCCTGACAAGCGAAATAAATAAGGCAGACAAACTTTCAGGCTTCATAAACGAATGCCGCGAAATGAACATCCAGATACTCCCGCCCGATGTCAACGTGAGCAATATAACATTCACGGTGGACGGCGACGCCATACGCTTTGGGCTCGGTGCTATCAAGGGAGTCGGCGAAGGCGCTGCAAATTCTATAATAGAATCAAGGAAGGGCGAAGGTCCGTTCAAATCATTCCTCGAGCTTTGCGAAAGAAACGGAAGCTCGCTTAACTCAAGGATGCTGGAACACCTTATCCGCGCGGGAGCATGTGATTCACTTAACCTGAGGCGTTCCCAGCTTATAACCATTATCGATAGCGCAATGTCGCTAGCCGCCTCCAACGTCAAGGCCCGCGAAAGTAATCAGGGCGACTTCTTCATGGACATTCTCGGCTCCGAAAATACTGGAGATGCCTTCGCTCTTGATATTCCCGACATCCCCGAGTTCGACCAGAATGAGATGCTCAAGGACGAAAAGGAACTTCTCGGCCTTTACGTGACCGGACACCCCCTCGGAAAATACGCCGAAACAATAAAAACCTTTTCAACGGCAGACGTTAAAAAGGCCCTTGAGCTTTCCCATGACAAAGGGCTGAGAATAGGCGGAATAATCCGGAGCGTCTCAAAGAAATTTTCAAAAAAGGACGGGAAACCTTTCGCCATCATCCAGCTCGAAGACCTCGACGGATGCATTGACTGTATGCTTTACGGCGGAGTTCTCGATAAGAAAATAGAAGCCGACTCCGCAGTTGCTCCGATTGCCGATCCTGAAAACGGCAGAACAATCCCGCCGGAAGAAGACCTTACTTCACTTGACTATAAGGCGCCTGACCAAAAAGCAGGAGAAGGCCATGCGGCACATTCTCAACAGAAAGATCTCTTCGGCGGTACGATAAAAAGGCCATCCAGAATCGTCGGCGCCGAAAAGAAGGAAGACGCATCGTCACCGGTCTTCATCAAAGACATGCTCGTGGAAGGGGTACCTGTATTCGTCGAGGGCCTGATAAGCCAGAAGATGGAGGGCGACACCAAAAAGATTATCGTTGAAAATATTCTTCCTATTGACGCCGTGCGCAAAAAATATTCCGAAGAACTGCATCTTCATATATACGAAAATACGACAACCGAAGACGACCTCAGAAAGATTGACGAGCTTTGCCTCGCCAACGCCGGCAAAACAAGGCTGATACTGTGCATCAGCTGTACGGGCGGTGAGATAGCATTCGTAGAAACATCGCAAAAAAAGAACATATGCGTAGATGACGAACTACTCTCCGGCATAAAAGAGATACTCGGCGAAAGACGTTTCAAAATAAAGGCAGACCAAACGGTGCCTTTGCCGCGTCAGCGCTTCCAACCCCGTAACGGCAATGGCTTCAACCACAACCAGTAACGGTAACTATTTTATTTCTTGCTGGTCAAGATACTGAAGTGATGAGTGATGCCAGTCTCAAGCCCCTCGATTTCTCTCTTTGCGCAAGAGGGGCAAAACCCGTGTGAAATCAATGCCTCGGAATGCTTTGCCAGATATTCATGCGCCGGTATCCAGCGGCCTCCGAAGTTTATCTTGCCGCAGGCATCGCAAATCGGCAGGAACCCCTCAAGATATTTTATTTTTCGAAGCAGATAGTGTGTCACAGAGAATACAACAAGGCCTAAAAAGGCGACTACGGCCGACTCAAAAAGCGCTTCGGAATAATTCACAGGAGTCGCCATGGTACCGAATATCCGGTGAGGTAAATCAAAGAACTCATCCGCCCACAACATTAGCATCACGCAGGAGAAGCACGCCAATTCACCCAGAATAATCCTTTTTTCTATCATTTTCTTCAACATCGGGCGTAACCTCCCGCAACGCAACGGCCACCGCCTCATTGTAAATAGTCCTCACGGGGAGTCCAAGACTGGAGGCGAGCTTTACGCAATCACTCATCTCCGGCGCGGCCGTAATGCTTTCTTTGCAAAAACCCCCTACTTTAATTCTAATGCTTCCGTTGCGTATGTCAACTGTTTTAAAAGATCTTTTAAGAATTTTTCTTGAAGAAAAATGTTCGCGAATTCCAAACGTTCCCGTTTCCAGGAAAATAATGCGCCTTATCGCATCCGCATCACTTTCTTTACAGAGGGCCGTAAGTAGAAATCCGGGCCTGTTCTTTTTCATAATTACCGGGGTCATAAAGACATCGAGGGCTCCGGCCGAAAGCAGCTTATCGAACATAAGCCCCATTATTTCAGGGGACGCGTCATCGATATTTGTCTCAAGCACCACACAGGAATCACAGAGGGGCCCGTCTTCGCCGCCGATTTCAATCAGGGAGGCGCGAAGAAGATTGGGACGGCTTTGCAGTTCCCTGGAGCCGAAGCCGCAAGAAATAGCCAGCGTTGTTCCAGTGAAGCCGGAGGGCAGCTTCTTCCAGGTCGCAAGAAGCGCGGCGCCGGTGGGGGTAACCAGCTCATAGGGCTCATCTGTCTGAAACGTCTGAAGCTTACCCGACATTACAAGTTCAGCCGTCGCCGGAGCGGGAATGGGCATAACGCCATGCTGGCACGTAAGAAATCCCTTTCCTTCAGGGAGTGGGGATAGGAATATTTTTTCGGCTCCGAGCAGGTTAAAGGCGAGACATGAGCCGACAATGTCGGCGATTGAGTCGAGGGCGCCGACTTCATGAAAGTGGATTTCTTCAGGCGTTGCCCCGTGCACCTTGGCTTCCGCTGCCGCCAGATTTTGAAAGACTTCTGAACTGTTCAGCTTGACCTGTTCCGGAAGGTCAGATTTCTCAATCAGGCATAGGATATCGCCTAGCCTGCGATGATGATTATGGTGGTAATCGTGCGTGTCATGATGGTGAGTTTCGCCTATTTCCACAGTCGCCCTGAGCCCGGCAATGCCGTGCGATACGATATTCTCCGCTTTTACAGTTACGTTTTCATTGGGAAGAAGTTTCTTTATCGCCGAATCTATGGTTTTTAAATCGACGCCTAGTCCGAGAAGGGAACCGAGTATCATATCCCCACTGGCGCCGCCGATGCTTGAAAAATTCACTATTTTCATTTTTAGTGTCTCCGCTGATTTATTAAATCTATTATCTAAGGCGGAAAATGCAATGGGTCTATATTTTAATACTTTATTGTATTATAAAATGTGTTTATGCGTCTATTATTTAAACTAATTATACATTTTTTGTTGAAATAAAGCTTCTTGGACCGTTTAATATAAGCAAAGACAAAAAAACAAATACCTAGAACGTATTAAAAGGAGAATTAAAATGGATTCTGAAAAATCAAAGAAATTCGTAACCGGGGGCGAAACTGATGGCGGCATCACAAGCTCCTATGCCACCGGCGATGGCGTAAAGCTCAAGGTACCATACTCTTTTTTCGGCTCGATCTACGATGAAGCTGAGGAAAAAGCAGTGCTGGCCGCGATGAAGCAGGACACCTTGACTATGGGGCCTAAGACCGCCGAATTTCAGAAGAAATTCGCCGCTATGTGCGGCTGCAAGCACGCACTCGCCGTCTCAAACTGCACAACGGGGATGCACGTCGCCGTACAGCTATTCGACATCAAAGCCGGCGACGAGGTCATCGTTACACCTAACACCTTTATCGCGACATCGCTCGTGATTCTCAAGGAGGGCGCAAAGCCGGTCTACGCCGATATAGACCCCCGTACATATAACATCGATCCCAAATGCGTGGAAAAACTCGTAACAAAAAAGACAAAAGCCATTTTCGTCGTCCATTATGCCGGACTCATGGTCGACATGGATCCGATAATGGAAATAGCACGCAAGCATAATCTCTATGTTCTCGAAGACTGCGCTCATGCCCACAATGCCGAATATAAAGGACGCAAGGCCGGGACAATCGGCGATATCGGAGTTTTTTCGTTCCACTCCCTCAAGAATATGACAACCTGCGGAGAAGGCGGAATGATAACAACCAATGACGATAATTTTGCGAAAGGCGCGGAAATGCTGCGCTGCATGAATCTCTCTCATTGGAGTCCGGACGACAAAAGATGGCAGTTCGGTTCCATCACGAAAGAAAAGGAAAGCAAACTTGACTACTGGATACCCTCACATTTCGATGGCACGGACTGGAACGGCCATTGGGGCAACAACTACAGAATGAACGAGATACAGGCGGCTGTCGGCTGCTGTCAAGTCGATAAGGCTGAAATAATCACAGAAAAACGCCGCGCGATTGGGCATCGACTGAGTGCCGGACTCAAGGGAATAAAAGGAATAACGCCTGTCTACGAGCCGGAAGAATGCAAGCACGTGTTCCATCTATATACGATATGCGTTGAAGAAGACGTTCTCGGTGCGTCCCGTGATGAATTCATGAGGGTGCTTTATCAGGAGGAAGGTATCCAGACCATCCTTCACTATCAGCCGACATATCACTTTGCCGGACTCAAAAAGATGGGATATCAACAGGACGGCCTCTGCCCGAACGCAGAAAAGTTCTTCTACAAGAGGCAGACAAATCTGCCCATGCATCCGAGACTTACGGATAACGATGTGGATACTATGGTACAAGGAATCAGAAATGCCGCAGAAAAGGTAAGACGCAACAAATAAAATATGGCCCGCATTATTGATCCGTGGCTGGAGGAAAAATTCTTCAGCCGCGGATTCTCGGTAAATTTAAAAATAAGGATACTCTAATGTTCCTTTTTTTCCCATTTGGTTGGGCGTACTATATTTTCAGAGAAAGCGGGAACGATGGTGTCTATTTGATCAATTGTTATCTTATCCAGGGGGCCTTTTTCAAAAAGGCGCAGGTTTTCTTTGAGCTGGGCGATATTATCAACGCCTGTAAGAACGCTGTCAATCTCTTCGTGTGAAAGGACGAATCTCATATAAAGTTCGGCCGGAGTAATTCCTTTTTCCCGCGAGAGAGCTTCAAGCATCCGGCGTACGGGAATAATATCCCGCAATTTTCCTTCTATCTTATCTTCCGGCATCAGGAGAAGCCCCTGGAGATAAACGCTCCGGCTGAAGAGTTTTATGGATTTGGCTTTTGCCTTTTTCGGAGATAATCCTTTCGTGAAGTTCTTCCAACGATTTATCTTCCTCAAGATTCAAAGGAAGGGCTGTTACATCAAAGCCTCTTTTTTGTTCTTCAGCAGCGACCTTTTCAAGAGCCTCGACTCCCCGTGAGGCAATGTAAAGCTTCGCCCCCGCCTCGGCTAGTGCCGACACGATCTGGCGACCGTATTTCCCCGCCCCCCTGTCATCAGCGCGACTTTCCCCTTCAGAGAAAAAGTTTCTAAAACATTCATTTATTATTCTCCTGAGTAAATACTCTTGTTTTTAGGGCTTGGCATTGCATGCAAAGTGCTGATTATTTTTTTGTAGCCTTCTGCGAGAAAAATAACATCTGCGCCGATATTGATAAAACTGTAACCCATTCCCATAAGCTCATTTACATTTGAAAGGCTCCCGACTGTGCCTGCGAATTTGCCGTACTTAAGAGCCGTTTCAGCAATCATTTTCCGGGCTTCGGTCAGGCGGGGATTGGAGAAGTTGCCGGGATCGCCTATCGAATGGCTGAAATCACCCGGGCCGAAAAACAGCATATCATAGCCCTTTACCTGCGCTATTTCATCAAGCTCATCCAGTGGTTCCGGATCCTCTATTTGAAGTATGATGAATTTTTCATTGTTTGAATGTTCAAGGTATTCGTCCTGGGGTACCTGACAGTAACGTCCGTCGGCATTCCCGCCATCAAGCGGCCTTCTGCCTACGGGATGAAATCGTGTCATTTATTCACTGTCATTTTATGCTTCGACGGATTCATGGCTTTGCTCCTTTTTTTGGTCGAAATAGAGTAGCTGTGATCCGTCATCCTTTCAAATTTTCAATTCCCTATGGGACGGCTGTGAATGATTTTTGTGTTTAACAAAGTTCTGATAAGGCACCTGCATGATTTTCTGGCTTTTTCGCGAGAAAGGGATATCTTATAGATAAATATAGAGGGGGATTTAATATGCCCAATCCATGTTCTCTGGGAGTAGACGTGGGCGGTACGAAAATATATGCTGCCGTCGTTGACGCGAATAATAATATTGCAGGGAAAGCCAAGACACGGGTCGAATTGAGTGGTAATCCCCAGGCGATAGCGTCTCAGGTGAAAGTTGCGGCGGACGAGGCGCTGAGGGTATGCGGGATGCGCCTTGAAGATATTAACGATATCGGAATAGCGCTGCCCAGTTCAATAGACCCCGTTACGGGGGACTGCGTTCACGCGCCCAACCTCGGACTCAAAAACTTTTCAGTAAAAGAACATTTTAAAAAGCTATTCGGACGGGACGACATTTTTCTCGGTAATGACGGCAACTGCGGAATACTTGGAGAATATTACTTCGGCGCGGCCAGGGGCTTCAAGTCTGCGGCGGGTTACTTTGTCGGAACGGGACTCGGCGGCGGAATCATCATCAATGGAAAGCTGCTGACCGGCAACGGCGGCATCGCTGGAGAACTCGGTCACGCGACTATAAAGTATAACGGAGCCAAGTGCGGATGCGGAAAACGAGGCTGCATTGAGGCCTATGCCAGCAAAACCGGTTTCGTCAGGGCGCTGAAGAAGGAAATTCTCGGCAAATCCTTGGACTCGGAACTTGCTGGTCTGATCGACAGGAAAACCATGAATATTCCAAGCAAGCAGCTTGCAAAGGCATATGAAAAAGGCGACAGAGCTGTCCGCCTGATTCTGGACAAGGGAATGATGAAGCTTGGCGCTGCCGCCGCATCGTTGAGCGCAGTCATTGCTCCGGACTGCATTGTCTTTGGAGGCGGAGTAATGGAGTCGATGGGTGAGGCGCTTATGCCGGCTGTTCTAATGGGGTTCAGAGAAAACCTGTTTGGGATAAGTCCTGAAAAAATAGAGCTGAGGCTTTCGGAACTGATGGATTTCGCCGTTGCATGCGGAGCGACGGTACTGGCCAGGAAAAAGGGGATTGTATGAAAGATGATATCAAGCCGTTTCTTGTATGTACCATAGATGTCGGGGCGCATGCGGCGCGGATGTTGATAGCGCAGGTATCGGGCAGAAAAAAAATAGAAGTACTGGAGGACCTGGAGCAACCTGTTCCTATAGGTTCGGATGTCTTCAAGACCGGACGGATAAGCGCGAAGGCTGTCCGCGTACTCTGTGGAATATTCCGAAATTTCCGAATGAAGATGGACGAGTACGGCGTAACGATTTGCAAGGCCGTGGCGACAAGCGCGGTACGCGAGGCGTCCAATGCGGAGATATTTCTCGAACGGATCGAGCATGCCAGCGGAATAAAACTTCAGATATTCGAGGGAATTGACGGGGCAAGGCTGGACTATCTTACCGTAAACCGCTTCGTGAAAAAGGATTATAAGTTTGATTCCAGAAAAATACTGATAGCCGATATCGGTACCGGCGCCTGCCAGATAAGCGCCTACGACAATGGCGAAATATCGTTTACGGAGACGATAAGGACAGGTACCTTGAGGGTGCTTGAGGAAATGGCCGCAACTATTTCATCCGCCGCGGTAATATCGCTTCTGGCGCCCTTTGTAAAAAAGGTCTTTGGCCAGCTCTATCATATATCGCATGACCTCAAGGCGGACGGAATTGTCGCAATGGGGTCATCGGTCAGGGCACTCGCCAGGCTGGCGGGACCGCCCAAAAAAGGGACCATGATTATGAGCATCTCGCGAGAGAAATTCGACGCTATCTCAAAGGAATGCGTAAAAAAAGATGTCGGCAAATTGAGCGAGGAATACAATCTCAGCCCAGAGATAGCTCAGGCAGTGGCACCGTGCTGTCTTATAATCGACTACCTCTTCAGAGCGACAGGCGCCAAAGAATTGATTGTTCCCATGACATCAACAAAAGACGCTCTGCTTCACGATTTCATATACGAACTCCTCGGAAAGGGCGAGGATTATTTCATCCCCCAGATAACCGCCGCAGTTAAAAACATGGCAAGAAAGTACCGCTGTCTTGACGACTACACGGAAGCTGTCGTGCGCTACAGCCGCGAACTCTTTTCCGGACTGGAGGCGCTGCATGGTCTTTCCCAGAAGGACGGCCTTCTTCTTTCCTTCGCGGCCTACCTCCATAAATGCGGCCTTTTCATAAACAACCAGGGCTATCACAAGCATTCTTATTACCTGATATCGTCATCGGAAATACCGGGGATAAGCAGAAATCAGCTTCAGATTGCCGCACTCGCGGCGCGCTATCACAGAAGATCAATGCCGAAACCCGCGCACGTGGAATATATGTCGCTTTCCCGCGAGGCCAGAATAACCGTATGCAAAATGGCCGCGCTGCTGCGACTGGCGTGCGGAATGGCTGAAGCATATGACGGATATAAAAAATTTTCCGTCGCAATTGAAGAGGACAGCCTGATGCTGGAATTCAGGGAGAATACGGGCAAAATTTTTGACACGAAAACAATCCAGAAAGCGTCAGACCTCTTTACGTACGTTTTCTCAAGGACACTGACTGTATCATGAAAAAAAAAGACGACAATCCAAGATTAATAAACCGCGACATAAGCTGGCTCGAATTTAATTCAAGAGTGCTCGACGAGGCTGCCGACAAGAACAATCCGCTCCTGGAGCGCGCCAAATTCCTTGCCATTTTCAGCAGCAATCTCGACGAGTTTTTTATGGTCAGAATTGCAGCGATAAGGCAGCAGGCATCCCCGGATGCCGAGGCTGAGGAATTGCCTCTTGACTATGAGCCGGAAGAACTTCTCGAAAAGCTTAATTCAAGAATAAAAACACTCGTGAGGCGCCAGTACAGATATTTGAACGATGACATACTTCCGGAGCTTGAGAGAAAAGGAGTATGTATTACCGAGTTCGGAAAGCTTTCAATCGAACAGAAAGAAGAACTCAAGAAGTTCTACCACAGCGAAATAGAGCCTGTCCTTACTCCAATAGGATTTGACCAGTCACATCCGTTCCCAATCATAAGAAACTGCTGTCTCGAAATCCTCGTAAGGCTTCTAAAGGAAGGCGATGACTCTGAAAAATTCGCGATAATAGAGGTCCCTCCCTCTATCCCGCGTTTTATCCCGGTACAGAACAGGGAAGGACAGAAAATATTCGTGTCCGCCGAGGGCCTTATCGCACAAAATCTTGAGGTGCTCCTGGAAGGATGCACAATCATCGAGACTTCATTTTTCAGGATAGCCCGCGATATGGATTTCAGCGTTGACGAGGAAATTATAGCGGATTTGCTTTCCGAAATGCAGATAGAGCTCCAAAAACGCTCGAAACGGAAAGTGATAAAGCTTGAGGTTTCAAGCACGATGAGCAGAATTTCCAGAAATTGGCTTATGGAAAAGCTCCACGGAGACCAGGAAGACCTTTTCTCCGCATCTGGAATACTCGACCTGAAAGGCTTGTTTAATCTCATCTCCCAGTGCGGAGGGCTTGACTTGAATGATCATGAGCTGCCGCCGCTGCCGTCCGGAAGTCTTATGCCTGATGAATCGATTTTCGCCTGTATCAAGAGGAGAGGCGCATTCCTGGTGCACCACCCCTATGAGTCATTTGATCCCGTAGTAAAAATGATAGAGGAGGCAGCCAATGATCCCGATGTGCTGGCCATAAAGCAGACACTCTATCGCGTCGGCGGAGATTCGCCAGTCGTCGGGGCGCTTGCGCGGGCCGCCAGAAACGGCAAGCAGGTGACCGTTCTCATAGAATTGAAGGCGAGATTTGACGAGCAGAGTAATATAAAATGGGCTCTGGAACTCGATGAAGCCGGCGCTCACGTTATCTATGGCATCGCCGGGCTTAAAGTGCACTGCAAGGCGCTGCTCGTGATAAGGAAGGAAAAAAATGGCATCAAGCGATACATTCATCTTTCCACCGGCAACTACAACGACAGCACGGCAAAGCTCTATACAGATATCGGCCTCTTTAGCGACGACCCTGTTCTTGCGGCTGATATATCAAGCCTTTTTAATGTGATAACCGGCTTTTCCCAACCACCGTCATGGAATAAGATAATAGTAGCGCCATTTGCCCTCAGGGATAAGATAAAGTACCTCATAGAACGCGAAAAAAACCTTTCAACAAAGGAAAATCCCGGTTACATCATTTTGAAGGTCAATTCACTGATTGATCATGAGCTGATAGAATCACTCTATGATGCAGCCAGGAACCACGTCAGAATAGACCTTATCGTAAGGGGTATTTGCGGAATAAATCCCTTTGTCGAGAAAACGGCTCAGAAAAACATAAAGGTAATAAGCGTTGTCGACCGCTTCCTTGAACATTCAAGGATTTACTACTTTGCGAACAACAGAAAGGCCGAGTTCTACGTAGGCAGCGCCGATGTCATGCCGAGAAACCTTGATAAAAGGATCGAACTGCTCTTCCCCGTTGAAAATGACGACCTTAAGTCTGAACTCATGTATGTCCTCAAGGCAGCCCTGGACGATAAAAGAAAAGGGCGCAGGCTGATCGGGCCCAATAAATACTCAAGAACCGATAAGGCATTCCGCGAGGAAAAATCCAGAAGCCAGTTGAAGCTCTATGCCTATTACCAGAAAAGATACAGGAAACATGTCGACGAACTTCAGGGCCCACCCGCCGCATCCGGCGAAATAAAAGTCTTCAAAAAACCACCGAAAGACGTTACCTGATCTATAAAAATCCTGGCGATTCATTCCCGCAGCTTGAGATTCGTGATTGCGTTTTTGACGAACGCGTTGAAGTAGACGCGGGGATTCTCGGCTACGCCTTCCATGACGCGGCACTTGAGCATGTGGAGCTCCTCGGAAAATCCATCTGTGCCTAGCAACGCCTTCGCACGCTTCAGTTCGAAGAGGAACGATTTTTCCGGATCGGGCTCGAAGCTCATGATGCAGTCCATGTCGTCAATCGAGAGAGAGGGCAGTTTCGCCGTCCTGCGCTCGTATTCGTCTTCAGACTTGCCGGACTCCACCCAGGCTAGCATTGCTACGAAAAACCTCAATGGGAAAAGTAGAACTTTTTCGAAAAAGTTTTTTTATGTCGGACTACTGCATCTGCCTGCAAAACCTTGGGTGGCATAACGGATTCAGGCGGGACACAAGATATCTTAGGCGGCGTATCCGGAAACCATAACGGCAAATACTGGTCTCCAGAATGGAAGCGGATATGCAAAATCACGATAAATTGCGTGCGTAGTTAAACAGACTGAAAAGACGGAGAAAACCGTTGGGAATAGGAGCAATGTTTACAGAGTTCCTCGGATAGGCATCCCTCATTAAAGCCTTTTGTTATTTTACTGGCACGCATTCCGCCGATAATAGATTCAAAGGGTTCTGCAAGGCAGTTACCGAGATCCATTATTCCCTCCTTGTCAAGGCAGCATGGGACGACGGTTCCGTCCACGAGGATCGCCGCCTGATTCTTCAGCGCATGGCATCGCCCCTGTGTCCTGTATGGCTTTCCGGAATTAATCTCAGGCCATGTAAAGCAGGTGTCGAGATGAAGATATAGGCGGTTCAAAAGGTTTCTGCTTTTTCTTCCGGCTGAATGTCCGGCGACGGGGATGGCTGCGCCGAACTCTTCTGAGATTTTCTTATGTATCCATTCATTTTTTTCTGATTCGAGGCTTTCTTGCGGTGTCTCAAGGTTCCACAGTCTATAATTTATGTAAAGATCGGGATGGCGGATGAAAGCCTCCCTGGTGAAATCGAAAATCTCCCCGATCCGGTCGGTGTCATTATCAGCAAGAGCATGCATGGAGATATTTACCTGGCGTACGACCGGATTAAAAAGACTCTCCGCATTAACTGTTTTCATCAGAGTGCCGTTTGTAGTGATTTCCGCGGGCAGATTATATTTCGCGCATATTTGTATTATTCTCTGAAATGCGGGATGAAGCAGCGGCTCGCCCGTTACGTGGAGATGCACTTGTTCTGTCATGTGCCTTAGTTGACGCGCTATTCCGTCAAAAGTTTCGGCAGGCATGTTCTCCGGTTTCCGTTTTGTGCCATGGCAGAAATCGCAGTTTAAATTGCAGATATTGCTTATTTCAATATATATTTTACGAAATCGCATGCGCTCTCTTTGTCAGCGGTCGGTTAAAACGCAACATCTCTTCACATTAATCTATAATTGAATTGCTGGTTTTCAAATCCAACCTCTATTCTCTGAAAAATCCAGCCTCACGCTCCGTGAAATTCCTGTTTTCTCCGATATTCGCGGGGCGATAAACCTGTTTTTGCCTTGAATTGTTTTGAAAAGAAATACTTGTCGCAATAGCCGAGTTCCAACGCAATATTTTCTATATTATATGCACTTGAACTGAGCATCTGTTCGGCCTTTTTGATTCTAGTTCTGATAATGTAGTCCTGAGGCGAAATCCCGAGGACTCCTTTAAAAACCCTCGCAAAATAATCGTTGCTGTAGCCTGCTTGATTGGCCAGCGTGTGTATTCCCGAGGCGTCGGCTGGATTTTCCCTGATTTTCATAGCTGCTTTCATGGCAATCTGCCTGTGATATAAATCGGCCTTCTTTTCGTTCCTGCTGCTTTTAACGGAGTTAAAATGGTCAAGGTCTATCAGCAGTGATTTAAGGAGAGACGTGGCGCTCAATGCCGCATCGGACAAATCAATATTATGTGTACTGATGTTGCTCGGCTTCAGACTAGGCTTTAGCTCATAGTCTATAAAGTTATTGATATCGCCAAAATACATCAGTTCTACTATATGCCGGCTTATCTGCTGGACATAAGACGAATCAAAGGCAGATAAATTATCAGACGGGGCTGTTGTTTTTATTTTGACACCGCATTGGTCGAAGAGGCTGAAATGGATAAAATCCATCCCTAACGTATTGGTTGGCTTCTGTGTTATATCATAAAAAATGCCTGGCTTCATCCATAGTACGGAGCCGGGTTCCAGCTTGAACTTGCCTTGAGGTGCTTCCATTTGTCCGTCTCCCGCCCAGACTACCCACAAGTCGTTATCACGTGTATATCCTGACCATGTGGCATCCCGCAGTACATTTCTGCGCCAGCGCGCGCGCCCTGCCGAATTAACCTTTACTTCGATATTTTTCCAGTCAAGCCACATGAAATGCCCCATATTGTCATGATGATAATATCGCATTAATACAACTTTTTCAAGGATTAGTACATTGCCAACGGAAGAAAAACAAGTTATAATAGGTTATGAAAGACAAAGGACGCGTGAATATGAAAAAGGCAGGGGCACCATTAAGGTTCACTCTCTTGGAACTCCTCATCGTAATTGCGATTATCGCAATGCTCGCAGCGATGCTTCTTCCTGCATTGAAGCGTGCGAAAGAATCGGTACACGAGGTAGCATGTGTTAATAATCTCAAGCAGATTGCCTGCGCTTTCAATATGTACATAGATGATTACAACGGCTGGATGCCGCTGGGAACAGTAAGTGATCAGTACCCGGGCGGCGGCACATGGTTTTATAATCTGAATGAATATGTGAAGAAAGAAAGTGTTTTCACGGAATGCCGTCAACGCTTAAGAGGCGAAGCAGATAAAAGTCCTTTTTTTGTAAGATGGTTTCATTATAACGTCTTGGCATATGGAGCCGGTGGCAATTTTTTCCCCGCTTTTTCAGGTCAACACAAAATAACGGAAGTCTCACAGGCATCCCATAAAATCATAATGGGGGACAGTCTGGATATTTATCAGAATCCCAACGCCAGAGGCTGCTGGATAACTTTCAGAAGCAGCACCGAGCACTATCCTGATTTCAGGCATGGGGGGAAAGCTAATTTTCTATATGTTGACGGACATGTCAAAGGAAGAAAGGAGACTATAACTTTTTCTTCTGGAGAGCTCCTTACCTACTGGGCGTCATTTTATGTTGGCTCCCTTTATGATCCGTACTTACAATAAAATATGTTAAAATAACTTTTCAGGAGACCCCTTATGCACAGGTATTACATTATTCCGCTCGTTTTCCTACTCTCTGTTATTACCGCTCATGCACAAACAAAAACCAGAGTCGTACCGGTAAATGTAGCGGAAGCGGTCTTTGCGCCTTTCTGGGACAGTACAATGGCGGAGTTGAAAAACTGGAAGACAGAAGGAAATGTTTTCCAAATGGGGTTTTATGTAAAATTTGCGTGGGAAAGGAAAAACCCTGCCGCCCCCGTTGCCAGAATGCTTAAGAAAGGTCCGATAGACTGTTCCGGCTATGACAAGCTTCTTGCCGCTGTAAATCTACCGCCAGGCACACGCCTGAAAATCAGTATTGTGACCGACCGGGCAGTAACTCTTTCCTCTGAATGGATTGTCAAGAGCGACAGCAAGGAAGAATATGCAATGGATATGAATGGTGCTGAACGCATTGATGAAATAAGCATTGAGATTTACCCCGGTACGGACAATACCCCTCAGAGCGGATGGATATCATGGCTAGGCTTCAGGAATTCAAGCCTGATGGAAAAATCTCGTGCGCAATGGAAGAAGCTTGCGGCTCAGCCCCTCGACATTTTTCTGGCTCCGCCTGAAACCGTACCTTCATTTATTCCTCTGTACGGGCTTGTTATCAACGCTCCGGAACTTAAAGAAGTCAGAAAAAAATACCAGGATCTTTCGAAACGGAACGATTTTGATTATTTCCCTATTAAAAAGGACATAAACCCGGAAAAATACATCCGTGAATTTATACCAATCGCAAACCCCGGGATATTCGCAAGGACTGCGGATTATGAATTCGAACCACTGCGGCTAAGAAATTTGGCGGAGGCAGCAATCGTTAAAAAAGATGCCGCAGCTCTGCGCCTTGCCGCAAAAATGGCCGTTGCCATAGCTCTGTGCCCGAATTGGGATGCGGGCTTTCCCATCTTTTTTACGGGAAGTTCGTTTGAACAGAGACCATTTGCGCAGGCGGCGATAGTTTATGAGGTAGCCGTAGCGTTGGACTTGGCCTGGGATATGTTTTCGCCAGCTGGTCGCGAGCTTATCATGCGCCGACTTGCGATTGAAGGCGCCGGCTATATAAATTATAGCATTTGGAAGCATGCGTATATATTCAAAAACAACCAGATGGCTGCATTTTCACATGGTAGAATTGCCGCTTATATTGTTATGGAAAAAAGAAACTGGTCGCATGTCAAACCTTATTCAGACCTAGCCTATCAGGAACTTTGTGAATCCATCAACAATATATTGTTACCTGACGGCGGCTTCCCCGAAGGAACGGCATACCTTCAGTATACCCTCGCCTGTGCTGTCCCGTCTTTTGTGGCATATGCCGGAGCCCGCGGAAAAGACCTGAAATCCATTGTCCCCGCAAAGCTGGCAAAGGTGGGAGCTTACGCCGACGCGTTCATTTCCACGGACAGGCGCGGCGGACTTGTCCCATTTTCCAGCGGACAGGGTGAAGGGCGTCATGGAGACTTGACTGGCGTGGCGTTTATGGCATCATTATGCCCCGAGAGTCAATGGGTTACACTTTTTCGCGAAAAACTCAAAAAAGATATGCCGTCCGGTGGTCTTATAGTATGGGGCATGGAAAATAAAATTCCTAAAGAAAATCCGCAAACAAAAGCGTTTGTCAATCTTCCAGATATGTGTGCCATGGCTTCTACACGGACGTATGACGGTGAAGCAGTGAAAATGCTGCTCTTCGGCGGGAGCAAGAATTTTGCCGGACATCAGCATGAGGATAGAGGTAGTTTCGTGCTGGAATTCGGAGGAGACACCTATGCTATGGACCCGGGCGGCAAGGACTACAGCGAATCAGGAGCCGAAGAGATAAAATACTGCCAGGTTCATAATATGCTCGTACCGACGGGAACAGAGGAAAGACCTCATGCCGTTATTCCATCTCCAGAAGATGTCAGGCCGGAAGGCAGCGGCGATGAAAAAGCATTCAATGCCTCAATAAATCTGACTCCGGCATGGGCCCAGTATTATAAGAAATGGTCACGATGTATCAGTTCGCCGTCCCCTGATATTTTTATAATAAGCGACGACTACGAACTACTTAAAGGGGACGGTGTCGATTTTATATGGATGACCCAACTTCCTGTAAAAGTCGATAAATCCTCAAATACCATTACTCTGGACGGGAAAGATACATCCGCATCCATCAAAGTCCCCGAGAATGCGCTTATCAAAACGGAGGAATTACCGCTGCGTAATGAAAAGATGACAAAGATAAGAATACATATGGACGGAGTAAAGAATAAATTTGAAGTCAGTGTGAAGCTGAATGTAAAAAAGTAATCGGGGATTATAATTGAAAAAATTGAGGGCATTGGTAGTCGGGCTGGGCCGGATAGGTTGGGATTTCCACATACCTTCAATTGTAAACAATAAAGGCTTTGAGCTTGTCGCTGTCGTAGATCCGCTGAAGGAACGGACTGATGAGGCAGAGCAGAAATTCGGATGTCGCCCTTTCCTCAATCTGGAAGAAGCGCTGGAAAAGGAGAAGCCGGATCTTACCGTTATCGCATCGCCTACAAAGTTTCATGCCGAACAGACTATTACGGCATTCAGACATGGGAGCGATGTTTTCTGCGATAAGCCAATGGCCGTTTTTTATCAGGAAGCGCAAGACATGGCAGACGCGATGAAAAAATACGGCAGGAAATTTATGATGTACCAGCCGCGCAGGATTAGTGCGGATTTCATGCTTCTCAAACAAATACTCGCCGAAGATTTAATAGGTCCCGTTTTTATGATAAAGAGGGCGACTTCGAATTATGAGAGAAGAAATGACTGGCAGGCATTTCTGAAGAACGGCGGTGGCATGCTCAATAATTACGGGGCCCATTACGTAGATCAGGTTCTCAATATTGCCGGATCAAAGGCCGTGAAAATGGATTGTCAACTCCGTGTTGCCGCCAGCCTCGGAGATGCTGAAGATGTCGTAAAGGTTATCATTGAGACGGAGAATGGTATTCTGATTGATGTTGACATCAACCAGGCAGCGGCTATTACGCTTCCCGAATGGTATATTTTCGGCAAATATGGAGCAATGAAATGGGAAAATGGCGCATGGCGTGTCCGTTATTATAATCCTGCCGAGCTAAAGGATGTCAAGACACAGGATGGACTGGCCGCGTCAAGTCGTGCGTATGGCAACGGCGAAGCCATTCCATGGAAAGAAAAAGCTGTCAGCACAGCCGAAACGGTACCTGTTGACTATTACGATAAATGCTATGAATACTATGCTCTCGGAGATCTTCCGTTTGTGGATGTAAACGAATCAATGGAAGTGATGCGCGTCTTGAAAATATGCAGAGAAAAAGCAGGAATCAAGCTATACCCCCAGGAGTGAGCTCATCTCACGGAATCAAGTTTTTTGCCATTGCGACTAGTTAAGTCTCTTGATTTTATTTGGGCAAGCCTCGTCTTCGCAATGCTCCATTCGTTCGAGTCCCGATTGTCCAGTTTGAGGCATCTTTCGAAACAATCACGAGCCTTTTCGTCTTGGCCGAGATAGAGCAGATGCTGCCCCAAATAAAACCACATCTGAGCTTGCTGAGATTGTCGCTTCGTCGGGTTCGGATGCCAGTATGAGGCTGCGAATTCGTCCAAACTTAGATGCGACTGAAATAATTTCAATGCGGAGGCCGGCCATTCCGCCAAGACAAAGCCTTGTGTAAGTGCCGTCAGCTCTTTATCAATTTCCCCCTGTTTTTTTCCACTGTCTTTTAGGCTTATGAAGAGCAAGGCTGCCGCACGCTCTCTCATGGGCAATTTATCCTTAAAAACAGCGCTGAAATCATTATTGGCGGAAACATAGTCACCATCCATAAGATAGAGTGTTCCGCGATTTAGTCTTGCGTATGCTGCCGCCTCGGGATCATTACCTAGCTCAATCGCCTTGGAATAATCAGCCCTTGCTTTTTCACGCTGCCCCATATCCTCAAGAATTACGCCACGATCATTGTATCCCATCGCGTCGTCCGGAAGAATTCCGATGCCTTGATTATGACAGGCAAGAGCCGATTCAAGCCGATTGTCTTGATAATCAAGCCAGCCAAGGTTGAAAAGGGCATTGGCCTTCGGGAGAGGATCGTTATTAAGCTCTATGGCCTTCCGATAGTTTTCCAGAGCCAGGTCGCGCCGTCCCATCTCTTTGAAAGCGACGCCACGGTTGTTGAAGGCCGTCGAGAAACGGGGAGAAAGCCTGATGGCGGTGTTAAAATCCGCCAACGCTTCGGGATATCTTTCGGACTTCACATACGACCACCCCCGTCCGTTGAATGCATTGGCGTCCTCAGGATTAAGCTGAACCGCCCGCTCGAAATCTGCCATTGCGCAGGCATTGTTCCCGAGTCGGTTGTAACTCCAGCCTCTCCTGACATAAATATCTCCGAGCTCTTTGCCTTTGAATGAGCCGCTTTCAATCGCGTCGGAATAGCGATTGATGGATTCACTATGCTTTCCTTGTCCAGAAAGCCTGCATGCGCCCAAAAGCATTTCTTTTCCGTAATTTGAGGAAGTACCGACTTTCAATTCTCCGGAACAAAGACCGTGCAATCCATTAAATGCGAACACAATACCTACGCCCAGAAACAGAGAAAGCAACGGCAGCAAAATATGTACAGTGCGATATTTTTGAGTATCTGACGCCTCAAGGTTTGCGGAAGGATTTTTAGGACATAACAAGGTTGTCAGAAATGCCAGCAGCGTCGCTATTCCGGGAACGGCAGTATAGGCCAGGCCGGAAAAAAAGAAATAGAGGAAAAGTATGTTGTAGTTGCTGCCCGGAGTCCCCGTCTCATGCGGATAGTGGTGGACGCCGACAAAAAGGATGACCAGAAAGGCGATTTCCGCCAGGCAGAAAGTCTGCCAAACATGGCGTCTCAGCTTGGAAACCCTTGCCGTCATAAAGACTGCCGTAATCCCGAGCAGGAGAGATATTGCTACACCGATGACAATGCCAAAGACCAACCCGACCCCCAGTACCATTCCCATTATATACCCCCGTAATTGTGTATACAGGACAAAACGAAGTTATCCCGCCCTGCCCCAGTGACAACTTATAGTAGATTGCATTGCCTGGATGTCAAGTGCTGATGTTTTTGTTAAAAGGGGAAAGTCAGCTGGACGGGAGCGTTGTCTTCTGACGGAAGCGGGTGGAAGCCGGAAACGGTAACGCCGAGCAGTCTGATTTTTCGTTTTCCGGCCTCGGTTTTATTGAGAAGCTCAGAGGCGGTAGCGAAAATTACGTTGCCGGAATTTATGAAGCTGTCAAGTGAACGCTGACGCGTTATAGAGGTAAAATCATCGTATTTGACCTTCAGTGTGACGGTTTTCCCTGAAAGCTCCTCTTCCTTCAAGAGTTCTTCAACTTCAAGAGAAAGTCCCTTTATTATTTCCAATATTTTGTTCATTTTGTCAATGTCGTGCTGAAGCGTTATTTCACGCCCTACAGATTTTCTTTGAACATCAGGGGTAACCGTGCGGTCATCGACTCCACGGACGATATTGTAGTAATAAAGTCCGGATTTACCGAAATCACTCACAAGATCGGAGAGCGAAACCTTTTTAAGATCGCTGCCGCTATTGACCCCTATTTGGCGGAATCGCTCAGCAGTTACTTTGCCGATACCGTAAAATTCGCCGATGGGAAGGGTGTCAATAAAGCTATCGGCATCCTTAGGCGTTATTACGGTAAGGCCTGCGGGCTTGCGGCAGCCGGAGGCGACCTTTGCCAGAAACATATTGAATGAGACACCGGCAGAGGCGGTAAGCCCGGTTTCGGAATAAATACGCTTCTGTATCTCCTGCGCTATCCACGTTGCCGAGGGGATATTTTTTTTATTATGGGTAACATCAAGATATGCCTCATCAATAGAGAGCGGCTCGACGAGATCGGTATAGTCCAGAAAAATCTTTCTTATGCGTTCGGATTCCTGACAGTAAGCATCCATCCTGACTGGCAAAAAAATTCCGTGCGGACAGAGCTTCCTTGCCTGATTTACGGGCATTGCTGAATGTACGCCGAATTTGCGAGCCTCATAGGAAGCAGTCGCAACAACGCTTCTGGTCCCGGGCAATCCGCCGACAATCACCGCCCTCCCCTTCAGCCGGGGATTATCGCGCTGCTCAATCGACGCGTAAAAGGCGTCCATATCAATATGAATTATTTTTCTGACAAGCATTTCATAAAATGTAAATACAGGAGAGCGTATTGCAAATTATAAATCTTTGAAAACAAGATATAAGAATGAACTTTATACGCAGAGGGCAAGCGTATGAAAGTAAGACCATATTCTGTTTTTATCTTATCAAACCAAAAGCGGGCTGTATTCCATGCAGCGCTCCCTGTAGTGCATGTAATTTTCCAAGGAAACCTCTTCCGGGACTCCGTGGTCGCACGTGGGAATATAGCCGCCGCGCGCTATCATCGGGGGGAGTATTCTTTCAAGCTCCTTGTCGATTGCATCCTTTCCGGCGGCGAGGATTCGTTTATCAATGCCGCCCGAGATGACAAGGTCAGGAAAATCCTGTCCTATTCTGACGACATCGCTGCCGGAGGCGACCTCGAACGGGCTCATTACATTGAGTCCGATCTTTTCCGTATAAAGGGGTATCAGCGGATCGACAAAGCCGTCACTGGCCAAATGTATATAAAGCTGACGGTTTTTATCAATCTGACGGGACCGTACATTAGTTATAAGCTGCTGATAGTACGGTATTAAAAATTCAAGTATCATCTCGGGGGAAATAAGGGCGCCATTATTGTAGCAGATATCCTCATCAAGGAGGAGTTCGTCAAAGCTAAGATATTTCTGATAAAACGCAGTGACTTTATCGGCGAGTTCAAGCCATGACTTCATGCATTCGTGGATAAGTTCCGGCATGTCATAAAAGGCGTAGAGCAGCGACTCCGGTCCGATAAGGCTTCGCAAATACATATAGCCGCCAACCATATACTGCCTGATCATCAATTCATTTTCGGCGGCAGGCCGAGCCAATTCAATTCTGTTCCGCATATCCTCCAGTCGCCCGGGGGTTTGCGAATTCATCCGCCACTTTATTTTTTCCTCCCAACTTTTCATGTCTTTCACTGGATGATCGACATATTCCGGCATGAAACCGTTACGGCGTCCCTTGAAATAGAGGACATGGCGTCCAGCGCTATCCTGGACAATTTCAGTATCCCCCTTGTCTTCAATAACTTTTTCCTCGAAGCATGGGAACAGCTCGGCAGTACAGCCGCCAAGCCCCGTCAGGCAAAAATCACCTCTCGAGTCATAATGAAAGATTGCGGCCAAATCTGCATTTTCGGGAAGTCCCTGAGCGTGCCAGGCATCCATACAATAATACCCGAATTCCTTATGAAAAAGAGGCGCACCTGCCTTAACGGCATATACATCACGGAGTTTTCTGGCTGATTTATTCATATTCGGGCCTTCCTCTTTATTTTGGTTATATGATATTATCAGCCATAAAGACTTGAAAGTAAATATCCGCCGCTTATGTTTTCATATTGAAAACGGATAAAATAATATACAAATCGGAACTATGGAGATTTTAACATGTGGGAAAAAGGCTCATTTCCTCCTGCGGGGGTGGAGTCATGCGGACTCAGGGTATTTTCGGTCTGGAAAGTCTCGGCGGATAGTTCATACGATGTAAAGAGGGGAAGATTAGGAAAGCGTTTTATCGCAGTCAGAACGCTTGAGGGAGAAGGGATATTATATTTTGAAAACGGCATCGTCGAATTAAAGAAAAATAACATCATCTTCATCTACTCCGAATCATTAAAACGCTATAGGTGCAAAGATAATTTCTGGCATTTTCACTGGGTTGAATTTGTAACGGAAGATTCGAACGGCATCATCTTTAATACCCCTCTCAACGTGAAAGAGGATGAGATTGAAAAAACAGCTTTTGAAGAATTGTTCCATTTAATCAGAGAATCGGGCCAGGCGGAACGCGACCTGGGAACAGCGTTTCTCAGTCTCATTATAAGAAAGTGGATATGCGCCTTCGGGGAAAAACGGAATCCTTCCAAGGCAGAAAACATCGTGAGAAAAATAACGCGTAAAATGCATGAAAAGCTTGGCGATCGCTGGAGCGTTGCCGAAATGGCAGCAGATGCCGGCGTGGGCGAAAGGTATCTGAGGAAGATTTTTAATGACATTGTAAGCATGGGCCCCAAGCAATATTACGAGACACTAAAACTCAACACATGCCGTGAATTACTGGAACTCAATTTATGCAATATCAAAGAAGCCGCATTCAGGACGGGTTTTTCCTCCCAATTCCATCTGAGCAGAGAATTTAAAAAATATTTTGGTGCGGCTCCGTCAAAATTGCGAAAACGTTGATTCGTAGTGTTTTTTGCGGAAGAATAGGTGAAAAGTAAGAGAATGGGGGTTATAATTGAATCATGAGAAAATAAAAAGGGGGAGCCGTTTCATGCCCGGAACAAAAACCCATACAATGGAAAAAATAGAAGTTACAGAGCCGCCGATGTATAAAGTCCTTCTCAATAATGATGACTATACGACAATGGACTTCGTCATAATGGTGCTCATGATCGTCTTCCATAAGACGAAAGACGATGCGGAGACGATAATGATAAACGTGCACAAGAAAGGCCGAGGACTTTGCGGAATATATCCTTACGACGTGGCTGAAACAAAAATCAAACAAGTCGAATTGATAGCCGAAAAACATAAATTTCCTTTAAAATGCACAATGGAGGAGGCCTGATATGGCACTTCCTAAAGTAAGCAGGGACCTTGGTAAAATACTCCAGGAAATAAAGCTTTTTGCTGCCGAGCGCGGCCATGAGTATGTTCTTCCCGAACACATGCTTTATATGCTGATGGGAAATGACAGGGTAAGAACACTCGTTGAAAATACAGGCGCCGATCCTGAAAAAATAATCGGTGATGTAGAGGAGTTCTTCAGTACCAAACTGGAACGTTTTGAGCATCAGCATCAGCCGGTGGAATCGCTCTCATTTTCAAGGATAATCAATGGCGCGCTGGCTAGAGCGGTATCCTCCGAAAAAGGAGTCATGGACGTGACAGATATCCTCGTTGCCATCCTGGAACAGGACAAATCATACGCGAAGTACATCCTCAACAAAGCAGGGATAGACCATTATGCGGCAATAAAAGAAATATCATGGGGCGATTACGGGCCTGACGAGGAGGAGGCAGACGAAAAAGACGAAGACGGAGAAACCGTCGAAAAGGAAAGCGCTTCGGATACTGGCAAGAAGTCTCATGCAAAATTTCTGAACCAGTTCGCCGTAAACCTCTCGGTGCAGGCACTGAATGGAAAGATTGACCCGATAATAGGCAGGAAGAAGGAGCTTCTTCGTGTGATGCAGGCGCTGAACAGAAGAAAGAAAAACAATCCTTTGCTCGTCGGAGAGCCGGGTGTCGGCAAGACTGCAATCGTCGAGGGACTCGCACTCCAAATAGCCGGCGACAAGGTTCCCGACCGACTGAAGAAGCTTGATATATGGGCACTCGACATGGGTTCGATAATCGCGGGGACCAAGTACAGAGGCGAATTTGAAGACCGCCTGAAAAAGATAGTCAATGAAATAAAACAGATGAAGAATGTGATACTTTTCATAGACGAACTCCATACAGTGGTAGGAGCCGGCGCGGTGAGTTCCGGCTCGCTGGATGCTTCGAATATTCTTAAGCCCGCCCTCAATTCCGGCGAAATACGCTGCATAGGCGCGACTACCTACGAGGACTATAAGAATCATATACTAAAGGATAAAGCGTTCAGCCGCCGTTTTCAGAAGATAGATGTCAGTGAGCCGAACGAGGCGGACACAATCGCCATCATAGAAGGGCTGAAGCCTTATTATCAGGAACATTTCGGGGTGACATTTTCCAAAAAGGCCGTAGAAACGGCGGTCAAGCTTGCAATCCGTCACATAAACGACCGCTTTCTGCCGGACAAGGCGATAGATGTCATCGACGAAGCGGGTGCGAAAAACACGCTCAAGGACAAGGGGCGGCGCAAGATTATAACGGTGAGGGAAATCGAAGAGGTCGTGGCGGAAATGGCAAACGTACCCGCGACAAAAGTATCGACGACCGATGTGTCCGTACTGAAAAATCTTGAGGACAATCTGAAAACAGTGATATTCGGTCAGAACGACGCCGTGCACAAAGTCGCACGCGCTATAAAAATATCGCGGGCAGGGATAGGCTCTAAAAACAAGCCCACCGGTTCCTTCCTTTTCTGCGGTCCGACAGGTTGCGGCAAGACAGAGCTGGCCAAACAGCTGGCGGTTCAGCTCGGGATAAAATTCATACGATTCGACATGAGCGAGTACGCAGAAAAACACACAATCTCAAAGCTTATAGGAAGTCCGCCGGGCTATGTTGGGTTTGAACAGTCAGGACTTCTAACCGAAGCGCTTATCAAAACACCGCACGCAGTATTGCTAATGGACGAAATAGAAAAGGCACACGCGGACGTGTACAATATACTCCTTCAAATAATGGACTACGGAACGCTTACCGACAACAACGGCAGAAAGGCCGATTTCCGAAGTTCCATTCTCATAATGACAAGCAATGTAGGCGCACGCGAAATGGATGCCAACGCAATCGGCTTCGGCCCCGAGGGGCCGGGACAGGCAGGGGACACGACAAAGGCAATTGAGAGATTTTTCACTCCGGAATTCAGGAACAGGCTTGACGCGATACTTCACTTCAACACTCTTGACATGATGCTGATAAGGCGCATCGTTCTGAAATTCACGGAACAACTGGCGGAAGAACTGAAGGCGAAAAAGGTAACCCTCTCTATCGACAAGAAGGCAGTGGAGTGGTTTGCCGTCAACGGGTTTGACAGGAAGATGGGGGCTCGCCCGCTTGAGCGGATAATCAGAGACAATATTCAAGAGAAGCTGGCCGACGAAATACTTTTTGGAAAGCTGGTTGGCGGTGGTGAAGTAAAAGTCTACGTAAAAAAGGGGGCAATCGAACTTCAAGTAAAAGGGACCTGAGTTACGTATTCGAAAAACTGCCAGCCGATTTGGGATTTTTTTTTGATTTTCTATTGACAAATCAACAAAGTTAAGCTATTTAACAAAGTATACATTTTTTATATCAGGAGATTTATTATGAGTTCAAGCGGGTTCGTTCTTACGGAAGGTATAATAAAAGACCATACGGAGCGCCTTAAGCGATGGTTTGAGCTCCTGAACACAATCATGCCGGAGCACTTTTTTAACGCCTTTTCCGCCGACCAGATACACAAGATAATGCCAGCCCTTTTCAATATCGAACACCAGGAGGGCGTTCAGCAGATAACAAGCGCGAACAGCGTTATATTGATATACCTCAAGAGCGAAAACTTCAACATGGCCGCAACCGCGAAAATGATGAAAAGTTATGACATCGTGAGCGCCTCAATCCACGAATCGATGCAGCCGATAGTTATCGACGGGACTCCGAGAAAGCTCGTCATAGAATACTATAGCGTCGATAAAATGCCGATAAAAATGCCACCCGCCTACAAACTCGGTGACATCAAAAAAGCATATAAAAAGCTTTACGGAAGCGCGCCCGTAGAACTTGACGAAATTTTTTCCCGTGTGAACTGGGAGGCTGTCACAGACCTTTCCATTGACAAGGTGGCACAGCGGCTCCATCATGCGCTCATAGCCCAGCAGGTAGACTGGATAAGTCTGGACATCGAAAAGGCTACAAAAGACGAACTCCGCCTCACAATGGCCCTCTCCAATTGCCCGGCCCGTGGTTTTTACTTCAAAATCGCCGAATGTCTCACCCGTTACGGTTTTGACATTACCAGAAGGTACTCCAGAAGCCTTACCTGCCAGGAGAACAAGTCGGATTTCTACAGAATGCCCGTAACCATCAATACCAGTTACATAAAGGCTCCAAAAAATCAGAAACAGCATGCCCAGCTTGATGAACTCATGTGGGAACTGCCTCATATAAAATGGGTTCCGATGGACGATCTTTTCCACAGCGAGCTTGTAAAGGGAAAGGGCTGGAATCTTTCAACCGGAAACCTGATAAGAGCAGCATGTGAATTCATCCACAGCCAGTTTTCATACATCGACCGCAACGCCTACAACAGTACTGACATCGCACGATTCGCGGTACTCTACAGCCATATTCTCGAAGACTTCACAGCCATATTTGAAAAGTCTTTCAAGCCCGGCGAAAAAGACCGCAGCGGCGCACGTGACAAAATCGTCAAAAAGGTAAGCGCCGTCATCAACAGCATAAACACCGGCGTTCAGGAAAAGGACTGTCTCCTGAAAAATATATTCAAGGGCCTGCTTAACTTCTTCCTGAATATCAGGAAGACCAACTTCTATGTAAAGGACAAATCTTCCCTGTCCTTCCGCATGGACCCCTGCTTCCTGGATTTTTACGATGAGATTTCCCCTGCGTATCTCAACTCATTTCCCAAAATGCGACCGTTCGGTATTTTCTACTTCTTTAACGCCAATACGATAGGCTTCCAGATGCGCTTCGCTAATATCGCAAGAGGCGGCTGGCGTACGGTCATTCCCAAAAATATCGGGCATGAGCTTGAGAAAATGGACTTCTACGGCTTCACGAAGGATGAAATATTCCGCGAAGTTTATGTGCTGGCGCATACACAGCACATGAAAAATAAGGACATCTACGAGGGCGGATCGAAAATGATATGCCTTCTCAAACAGGAAGGGGCGTACGACCCCGCAAACCTCTACGAATCACAGAGGTCAATATGCCGCGCGTTCGTCGATCTCATAAACTATGACAAGTCGGGCAAACTCGCCAGAAAAGAAATTGTCGATATGCTCGGGCAGAAGGAAATCATAGAGATTGGGCCCGATGAAAATATGCACGACGTGATGATAAACTGGATGGGCAATTATGCCGAAAAAATAGGTTACACCCTCGGCGGCGGCCTTATCTCCGGCAAGCCCGAAACAGGCTTCAACCACAAGGACTACGGCGTAACATCGCTGGGAGTCCATCAGTATTTGCTGAGAACTCTTAAAGAGCTCAATATCAATCCTGAAAAAGACCAGTTCAGCGTCAAAATATCAGGCGGCCCCTTCGGCGACGTCGCAGGTAACGAGATGAAACTGCTCCTTGCAAAAGAAGACGGCAAATTCATCTATCCGGCACTGCAAATAGTCGCAATAACCGATGGTCCGGCGGCGGCTTATGACCCGGACGGCCTTGACCGGGACGAAGTCCTCTCACTGGCAAAAGCTAAAAACCTCGATGTATTCAACCCGGAAAAACTCAAGGGCGAAGGCGCTTACATCGTCTACAGCGAACCCGTCAACGATGAAGAAGGCAATGAAAAGCACACGCTCATCACCCGAAGGAAAGGCAAGCTCATAAAAGAACTCATAACACGCGACCTTTTCATGAAAACCTTCCAGAACAACGTGATTGTGAATTACGCAGACGTATTCGTTCCCTGCGGCGGCCGCCCCTCCACCATCAACGAATCCAACTGGGAAGACTACTTCCCGGGCGGCAAAGCGACGTCAAGGGCGATCGTCGAAGGCGCGAACTCCTTCATCACACCCGGCGCACGCAACCATATCCAAGATAAGGGCGTATGGATTGTCAAGGACGCTTCCGCGAACAAATGCGGCGTCATCACATCGTCATACGAGATCATAAGCGGACTAATCCTCGGCAAAGAAGACTTCGTGAAAATCAAGAAACAGCTTGCCGAAGAAGTCCTAGAAATACTTGTTGACAGGGCGCGGAAGGAAGCCGAATGGCTCTTCTTCCAGTTCCGCAAGACGGGCAAAAAACTGACGGACCTCACCGAGAGCCTCAGCGTTCAGATAAACGACAAGAACGTCGAAATATCGGCGTATCTCGACAAACATCCTGAACTTATCAAACGCGAAATAATACTTGCGCATCTGCCGAAGACATTTAAATCGGTGGACAAGTCGCATATCGACCAACTGCCCGAGGACTACAAAAAGGCGATAGTAGCCGTGGAACTCGCATGCAGAATCGTTTACAAAAGCTCTCAGGATCTCGAATCCGAAATCGCAAACGCATTGAAGCCGCAGTAGCCTGCACAAAATAACGGAGCCGCACAGGTTTTAATCTGTGCGGCTTTTTGATATCACATAAAACTACCTTCTACCCAATTTATCTTGAGGCATTTGGCGCGGATTTTCTTGAGTCGGATGATTAAGTTCGGCGTATCGCTGACGCGTTCTCGACCGCTTGATATCATCGGCTATGCAAAATCCTTTACCGCGCTGTATCTGTCAGATAATAGCGGCGGCTGTAATCGAAATGCTCCATAAGTCGTTGCTCCGCCTCACAGACATCATTGTCCAATATGGCTTGGATTATCCCGCGGCGTTCAGCCAGGATAGATAAAATATCTCGCTCCTCCGCACAGCGCATGATGCGATACGGACGGCATTGCAATTTTAATTTTCTGAGGTGTTCCGCCAAAAAGCTGTTATCGCATGCCGAAATTATCAGCTCGTGCAGATCTTCATCAACAGAGAGTAATTCCTCACGCAATTTTCCCATGCCTTCCTTTTCAGCCGACGCAAGGCGATTGCCGAGTTTTGTAACTTCGGCCTCATCAAGTTCATGAAAATATTTCCTCAGCACGAGGCATTCTACAAGCTTTCTGCATTCCAGTAAATCGGCAAGTTCTTCTCCCGGCAGCAGACGAACCACGCAGCCACGCCTCGGCTGCTGCTCCAGTATACCCTCGCGCACCAAGCGTATCAGTGATTCTCGGACGGGAGTACGGCTCACCCCTAAATCTTTGCAGATTTTTTCTTCACGCATTCGCCAGCCAGATGGAAAGTCACCGTTAAGAATACGCTTCATTAGTTGTCTGTAGACTTCCTCGCTGAGGGAACAGTGCTTTATCTTGTTGATTCTCTTAACATTAACCATGATTAACGCTGCCTCTTCATTGCCGCTTCCACCCAATTTTTCATCATGCGAATATCATGAAAATCAGAAACAGACCTGGCCTCAATTCCGGGGAATAAATCCAAAAGCATTTTGCTCAAACTGCTTCCAGGCCCCGTTTCTATAAATACCCTGCAACCATAAGATACCGCCGACTCCATACATGCGCGCCAGTCTATCGTATGTGAAATCTGCAAGGTCAATGCGTCAATCATGGCCTCTCTCGAAAAAAGCTTTTCACCGCTGACACCAGAGATAATGCCGGAGACAGAAGCATGAAAACAAGTCTTTCGCAGTTCCCTGCTGAATTCAAGAGCCGCATTTACCATGTAAGGCGTATGAGACGCTATAGATACCGGCAGATGGACCGTTTTACTTGCGCCGGACTTCCTGCATTCATCGACAAAGATATTCATTTTATCAGCGGGCATCCCCGCCACAAAGTGATCCTCCGCATTTATTATGGCCACATAAGAATCGCAAGCGCGGCACACTTTTTCGATTTGATCATGATTAAGCCCCACCACCGCAACCATTGCCTGAGAGGACGCGGCGGACTTGCTCATGGCATGGCCCCTTAAAACGGAAAGACGCAGCAAATCTTCTGCTTCTATAACGCCGGCAAGTCCGTAAATCGAGAGTTCCCCAAGACTGTAGCCTGCAAACAAGCTAGGATCCGGAATAATATTTTTAAGGATTTCCCAGAGCATAATATGATATATAACGACAAACGGCTGCGCAGATTCGTTATCGAAAATAACCCCTGGATTAAGGGCTGGAGAATCAAAATATCTCTCGAGTGATTCAGGGATTAGACCGGAATCGCGAAGTCGTTCAAAGATTATTCTGGCTTCAGGATATTTGAGCAACGCTTCAAAAGAAGCGAAATCCTGACGCCCCTGCCCTGAACAAAGTATGGCTAGTCCTGACATATTTCCTCTATCCTTTGAATGAATATAACGGCCGAGAGCAGATCGGCGGCTCCGCCAGGGCTCAGGTTACGGCCAATGAACTCTTTATGCATTTTCAACGCAGCCTTCTTCCATGCGGCGCTTCCCGCCTCATGATTTTCATTTATATCTTCGACTGATTTCCTAGCGAATCCCAGTCCGTCCAAACCGCCGCGATAAAGCAACGTAGTATCATTTACATCTTCCAGTATGGAGAAAAAACTGCATAACCTTGCGGTATTCCTGTCATGTTTCCGCAATGCGTCCCAAAATGTCGGCAAACCATTTCCATATACGATGGGAAAACCTTTTGCCGCCTCATCCCGAGCGCCGGAAAAGCCATAATGCCGCATGACAAAAGTTCCGTGACTTTCCTTATCCTCCCGAGCCGGGTCCATAATGTCGGTACTCCACAGATCCCTTACAATTTCTCCCGCCGCCTCAGTTCTTCCGTGCTTTAATTTATACCCGGCAGCGGCAGTAAGCAACCCGACGGTAAAAATCGCGCCCCTGTGTGTATTTACGCCGCCAGTCGCAAGAAACATCGTTTTTTCTGCATCGATGCCAAGGAGGCGAAGCTCATCCATCTTAGCGCACCTCATACCGGCAATGGCAATTTCCTTAAAGTAGTTCCGAAGCGAGCCGATGCTGTTCCTGAAATGCCTGGCACTCATATCCTTATGACTGCCGCTGTCAAAGTAACTTACGAGGCCTGGTTTGGGAAAAGTTTCCAATTCTTCATAGAGTGCGGAACATGCCTCATATGCTATTTTCTCTGCCAGCACAGAATCCTTTTTTTCACCCAAAGGTTTCAGCACAGCTTTATCAACAAGAAAAACATCGTTAATATTTTTTACCATAACTTTCCGAGAACAATTGAGAAATTCACGCCATGAAAAAGCGTCTCCGTTCCAAAGAATGATCTCTATATCACATAATTTTATAAGCTCTTCTGGAAGAGACTCAAGAACGGAGTAAAGCCGATACAATTCAGCATTGTTGCCTATATTGAAAAGAATGTCGATATCTGAACTTTTCCGAAAATACTTTAACCCTGTAAGATATTCCCATGCGAGGCTTCCGAAAACACGGGGAACAAAGTCGTTTTTCTCACACAATTCCACAAAGCCATCAAGCATTCCCTGCCTTGCGGCATGGAGGCATTCACGGAGAGAAGGAAGACTGGAGTAATTTTCTATCGTATCAATTGATGACACGAACGCAATCTTTTTTTTGCCTTGTTCGAGCGGCAATGGAATCCCGCAATGCACGCCGAGTCCGTCCTCAGTGATACCGGGCCGTCTGACAATAACGGGACGGCCCGCGTCAATCCACTCTCTTACTATGACTTTCTCTGAATCAGCACAACTCGTTAGCTGATCGACGGATGTGGCCTTCTTTAAAAATAAAAGATTTTGACGTTTGAGGTTATTGCTCATCAAGAATTTTCTGGGTCATATTCCACGCCGCGCTGCGTCCGCCGCGCTCCATTCCAATCCTGGAACGCATATCTGAACACTGATCTTCCTTCAACGCATTTTCAAGGCACTGATTCAAATCATCGCACCATACGCTCTGCAGGCCGCCGGCAAGATAGAAATTTTTGACTCCGGGCGCAAAAACAGCGACGGTTTTGCTGAGTTCCTCCAGATATTCCAACGGTAATTTTGTGACTCTGGCAACGGCGGGAAGCGCCATCACTGAGGTATTGCTTCCCTCCAATGCATAAGTATCTCCTGCGCAAAGACCGAACGCTATAAAACCGCCCGCGATAGAGTTACCGTACACGAGGGCGATAACTTTGTGCGAATTCCGCCGTGCCATATCCTGCAATTTAACCAGGTGCGCTATGTACTGATTCAGTCCAAGCAGTTCATCATTAAGAGCCATTTTCTGACCGTTATTATCAACCATCATAAGCACGGGGCGTCCGGGGTTTTCCCGCATTACTTCCAGGAATTTTACCGAAAGCGCAAGAATCTCATCAACACCAATCACGGTATTGTTACATGTCCCTATTATCTGGACAATTCCCGCGGCCGTCCGGCCCTCGCCGCTGACTATATTATTCTCAATTTCGACCTTACTTCCAAGGGGGAAAACTTTATTTAAAACCTCATTAACAGTCATTTGACACCTCCGCGATTTTTCTGTTGAGCTTTCAGATCTTCAACAGTCAGCGACGGTATTTTTTCCACGTCACTGAACCCTATTTTTCGCCAGACGTCGAAGCCGTCCCGGCAATCAGAAAAATCCGTTGATCTCTTTTTTAAAATTTCGTGTTCTTTTTCAAGTCCCGCAAGATCATAAGTTTTTTTTATTTTCATGAGTTTTATAAGCGCATTTCTGAACGCCTCCATGGAATTTTCCACAATATCATCCGCCATCTCAAGAATATAGCGATGCTTTCCGCCGCAAGTCCGCCAGACAAGTGCGCGGTCTCTGGAATCAAAGACGTCCACGCCCATATTCGTCTCTATTACCTCCGGGCCTGAAACGCCGATTCTAGCTTCTTCCGAAACTACAAGAGCATCACAACATCCACTTATAATTCCCGCTCCGCCGAAGACTCCGCAACTACCGCCAATCGCGCCGATAACCGGAATGCCGGCATATCTGACGTCCAGAAGCGCGCGTATTATTTCGGCGACTCCTATTTCGCCCGCGTTGGCCTCCTGGAGCCTTACGCCGCCGGAATCGAATAAAAATACCATCGCCTCAGGTTTCTTTTTAAGACAGCGCTTTAAGATTCCGACTATTTTGGCACTGTGCACCTCCCCTATGGCGCCGCCCATAAAGCGCCCCTCCTGCGCGGCACAGCAGATCTTCATACCGCCAAGCAGAACATCACCGACAACGACACCGTCATCGAACGAAAGCGGAATATTAAAATGCTTTAGATGCGGACTGCCGAACTGCTCGGATGGGGGGCACAATTCGGCAAAAGAATTTTTATCAAAAACGCCCGCGACGCGTTGCCTTGCAGTCGCTTCAAAATAACTTCTGAAAGTCTTAAGTCTCATTTCTGAATCACTCCGTTGTTAAGTCTTCGAATGCCTGGTCCAACCGCATGCTTACCACCGCCGGACTGGCCGCATTGTCATTGATGGAAACCAGGAGGTCTGACGGCTTATTTCTTTCTATAAAATCAGTGATTACAGCCTTCCATGCCTCATCGAAACCTTGCGCCGAAGTATCTATGACAAAGTGAGATCCTCCATCCAGATTCTTTCTTTCCATCATAACCTCCAGATTACCGGAAGCCACTACGCCGACAATTGAAAAAATTTTCCTGATCTTGCAAATTCCGCCCGAACTCTTGAAAGTATATTCAAGGTGCTCCATATATATTTCCCTTTTTTTATCTTTGTCACCAGTTCCGGAATCTGGACGGAGGATCGTAGAGACCCTCGGACCATTTGACGAGGTCCTTGATATTTCTTGCCGCCAGGAGATCACGAGTAGCGTCACTCTTGCGAATACCGAGATCTTCCGCACGCTGGATTATGCCTCTGTCTCGAAGATTTTCCACCGCCACGCGATCCCTGGCAAGCCCCATCGGCGTATATCCGGCAACGCCGCGTATCGCCTGTTCTCGTTCTTCGTACGTCCTGCATAAGAGAAGGTTAGCAATACCTTCCTCTGTCACGATGTGAGTTATATCATCCCCGTAAATCATTATCGGAGGAAGCGCAAACCCTGCCTTTTTCTGGAGTTCCCACGCGTCGAGTTTTTCGACGAATGTAGGTTCCATCTTCCCATGAAAAGTCTCTACAAGCTGCACTACAAGACGGCGGCCTCTCGGCGGAGATTGAAGGCCGGCGTACGCTTCTTCCCCGGCTTTCAGCCATGCGGGGGAGCTATGACGCCTGCCTTTCGGGTCGCATCCGAAATTAGGCGCGCCGCCGAAACCTGCTATTCTGTCGGCGGTTGCCGTTGAACTGTTACCCTGAGGGTCAATCTGAAGACTGGCCCCGATGAACATGTCGGTAGCATAGTGCCCGCACATCTGTCCGAAGGCGCGGTTTGAGCGCATGCTGCCGTCTCTGCCTATCGGGAAAATATCAGGTTTACTTCTTATATAATCCTTCATTCCCAGCTCGCTGCCTACGGTGTAAATCGTTTTGACAAAACCATCTTCTATGGCTGGTATCATCGTAGGATGGGGATTGAGGAGCCAGTGCAGGCAGGCATTGTTCTTCAATCCCAGTTCTTCGCCATACGTAGGAAGCATCAACTCTATTGCCGCGGTATTAAAGCCGACACCGTGATTAAGTGATTTCGGCAAATACTTGGCATAAATCCCCTTCATCGCAATCATTGCGGCAAGAATCATCGTCTCGCTTATTTGCGCCGGATCGCGGGTAAAAAGAGGTTCGAGAAAAAATAGCTCAGGGCTTTCGCATATAAAATCGACCCACCCGGCAGGAACGTCCACGCGGGGAATATTGTCAACTATATTGTTCACCTGGGCAATTACTATCCCGCTGCGAAATGCGGTAGATTCGACGACAACAGGGGTATCTTCCGTATTGTCGCCGGTATAAAGATTTCCATCGCGGTCAGCCATTTCAGCGGCTATGCAGCAGACATTCGGGCACAAATCCGTAAAATAACGGCTGTAAAGTTCGAGGTATGTGTGAATGTTGCCTATTTTGATTTTTCCTGCCGTTGCCATACGGGCCATGCGCAGCCCCTGGGGGCCGGAATATGAAAAGTCTATTTTTTCGGCAATCCCCTTTTCGAAAATATCCAGCTGCTCTCCAAGTGAAACAGTGGAAAGCACCATATGAAGTTTATTGACTTTTTCAGGGTTAATCTTGGCCAGGCATTTGGAAAGGAAATCAGCCTGTTTTTGGTTATCCCCCTCGACACAGACTATATCAGCCGACTCGATAACGGCCTCCATCAGGCACACCATCTTGTCTTGCCTGACAAACTTGCCGTCACTTATTTCCGCCGCCCGTTCAAGACGCCTCAAACGTCCTTTTACCTTTGTATCTGCTCGCATTCGTATTCCTTGGGAAAATGATTAATTTTTCTCAGAGCCGATTGAATCCATAAGCTTTTGATTTTCCACTGCCTCATCCAGTGCAGGAAATGGATTTCCCGGTATAGCGGCTCCGGGCGCGACATCCAGACTGCGGAGGATATCAAGCCCCAGCAAGGCATTTCCTATCTGATTGACATGAAAACCATTCAACATCATTTTCAGATAGCGGTCATTATGTGCCAGCCTGAGGGGTTCCCACCTTCGAAGATGATCAATCAGCCCTGATTTTGTGGCGGCCGCGACCTCGCGAACCGTGTCCATACAAGAATAGAAATTCCCCAATCGCTCCTCATCAACCTGCAACGGATCGGGCGAATAATAGGTTTGAAATATTACAATGGTTCCCATATCTGAAAATTTGTGATGCAAGGCCTCAAGATTTTCCTTGAATTGCCTTCCTGAGATATTTTTTAGTGGATTGCAGTCATTCCCCCCTATGGTAATAAAGACCAGGCGGGGCTTATAGAATGCGGCGTCATCCTGAAAACGGTCCAGTAAATCCGCTGTGGTGTTTCCGCTAATGCCGGTATTTATGAAGTGGCTTTTTCCCGAGCCATATTTTTCTCTTATTCCAAGATTTACGACATCGAACCAGTGCATACCATATAGATAACGTTCAGTATTGGACGATCCAAAAGCGAGAATACGGGTTCTTGCGGAACTTGCAAGACGATTTTTCACAGCTTCAAAAACCAGATTATTCATATTTAAGTCCCTATTTTGTATACTGTATACAATAAATTATAACAGACTAAATGTCAACAAAAAACATGTCTTAAATAAAAAATAAAATACAAAAAAATGCGATAAGAGTCCAGGCTCACCCCTCGATTATCGAATATTAATGAAAAATATATTGACAGACGAGAAGAGTCACATTATAATATTCGCAATGAGAAAATAAAATCCGCATGGTGAATAATGATAAAGGTATTGAAAAAAGCGTTCATGATACTCGAGTACGTCGGGGACAATCGAAAAAGCCCGCCCTTCCTTGGTGATATCGCGAAAAAAGCGGCTTTGCCCCAGCCGACATGTTCACGGATAGTCAAGGATCTTGTTGAATTGGAATACCTTGAGCAATCGGCACCAAAGAAGGGGTTCCGTCTCGGCCCGAAGGCCTATATGTTAGGAGCCGACTTCGGTTACAGAAACGACCTGAAAGAACTTGCCAATCCGTTGGTTAAGAAATGTTCTGAAAAAATTCAGGAATCGGTTCTGCTCGCGGTCATCAATAGCGGGAAGCGTTACATATTGTGCCATCACAACGGAAATCCCGAGCTTCAGATTGTCATTGACAAGCCTTACTATGAGGATATTTACGCCACTGCCACCGGACGGCTTCTTCTAGCCTATTCGGGAGAAAAAGCTATAGCAAAATACGTGAAAGAATACGGACTGCCCGGAGAAAAATGGGAAAATATCAATTCCGAGAGTACGCTTCTGGCAAGACTGAAAGACATTAGAGACAAAGGTGTTGAAGTGGATACCACGCAGCAACTTGCGATTATGGCTTTCCCTATTTTCCAGAAGAAAAATATGATTGCGGCGCTGGGCTCTTCGGTCCCCAAAATGAATTTCATCGGTGAAAAAGCTGAAAAAATACTTGCCTCGGTCGGAAAGAGTGCCGAAGCCATAAGTCTCATTCTCAAATAGGATTAAAGAGGACTTACAATAAAAAATCTTAAACGGGGTTAGGCATCATGAAGAGAGAGTTTTTCGGTGACAAGTTTCTGTATGGAGCATCATGCGCGCCTTACGCGAAATCAATGGACTGGCCGATGGAAGAATGGGACAGGGACCTCGCGATGATGAAGGAAATGCACTTTAACATCGCACGAATATTCGTACCGTGGGACAGGATAGAGCAGAAAGAGGGCGTACTTGATTTCAGCAAGCAGGATCACTTTATGGAAGTCGCAGAAAGACACGGGATCGGAGTTCTCCTGAATGTCGGAGGGGTTTTCGACAATCTTCAGGGTATTTATCCGCCGCAATGGCTTGTTCGTAAATACCCTACAGTTCCCCAGCAGGAAGATTCGCGTATCCCCGAACAACACTCAGGCCCGCGGATACGTATCTGCATGGATGATCTTATTTACAGGGAAAAGGCATTCGATTTTATTGCGAAGTCCGTGCGCCGTTACGCCGAGCACCCCGCCACTGTCGGCTGGATGATCTGGAACGAACCGTGGCTTAAAAACTGCTGCTGTCCGGCCACGATGATGCGTTTTAAAGCCTGGATTAAGGAAAAATACCGGGAGAATCTCGATGAATTAAACAGGCTATGGGGTTCGGAATTCCCGCTGGAATACGAAAAATGGGAAGACGTAGAAGCACCGAACGGCGTAGGATTCCTCGGCGGCGGGCTCAACGCATGGCGCGACTGGATTGAATTCAACGACTTCAGGCTTTCCGAAGCAATGATGACGGTTACAAAAATAGTCAAGGAAAACGATCCTTGCAAACATCCATGCACAGCCAATATGGTACACCCCTTCAGTCAGCTTAGCAATGCATATAAATCCCTCGACATCGCAGGCTACTCATATTACACGGTGGCACACGGAGAAGGTTTGTCGCTGACGCCTTTTTTGAAAGCATTGATTTGTGATACGTACCGCTGGTTCTCAAAGGACGAAAAACGCAGAACGCTGGTTTTGGAAACGGAAGCCGGCCCCAATAATTTCATGATCACGGGGGAACAGAGAAGACTCAATAATTATCTGGCGATAGGCCATAACGCAAAGTCAATCGTCTGCTGGAACTACCGTAGCCGTTATTCGGACAGCCAAGTCTGCAATTTCAACCTCATGGGCTGGGACGGCTCAATCACGCCGCGCGCAAAACAGCATGCGGAAATGGCAAAAACATTTACCTCCCATGCGGAGCTTATAAACGATTCATATCTGGAAGCTGAGGCAGGCGTTCTGATTCCTGACAATCTGGCTATCCTTGCAATGTCGACCCATTGCGGAGTTCCCGGGCACGGAGGAAGCTATGAAGACTTCGCAAAAAGCCGCTTCGGAGCATTCAAGCTGTTATGGGATATGAATATAGCGTCAGACGGAATTGCTGAATGCCATTTGAAGAATATTGACCGTTACAAAATCATTCTTCTTCCCCTTATAGAAAATATGAGTCCTGAAATTGCGAAGGCGCTGAAGGAATATGTAAGTAAAGGCGGGACCTTGATTGCGGAAAGTCCCTTTGCCTTCAAGGACGAAAACAACTTCTTGCTGGGAACGGCGCCGATCTACGGACTTGATGAAGTATTTGGAGCAAAAACCCGCGACCGCGAAGGTAAAGAGACAGCATCGTCAATAGTATATACTGATGGCCGTAAAGGCAAAGTCTGCTTTCTGTGGCATCCATACGAAGTGACTACAGGAAAAGCCGTTGCGAATTACGAAGATGGAAGGGCAGCTGTTGTCGTAAACAGCTTTGGCAAGGGCAAGGCAATTGTCACCGGAACCGAATTCTTCCGTCAGTATTACAATGACGCAGACAGCGCAAACACCGAATTTCTACGCAATGCGATACTTGATTCGGGAGTTAAAAGAAATGCCGAAATCCTGATTGATGGAGAAATCGCGGAATCCTCCGGGATAGAGGCCTGCCGCCTCTCCGGCAAAAAGGGGATTATCTATATCATATTGAACCACAATGAGAAGGAAGTCAACTTCCAACTCAGGCTCCGCGAGCATGACAACTCCTGGAAGGATATGGAAACCGATAAAGAGATCAATATTGAAAAAGAGCAGATGCTTCCGGCTAACGGGGTACTGGCAATCTTTAAATAATAAGGAACGAATATGAATTTTGAAGGCAAAACAGTTCTAGTAACAGGATCATCGCGTCATACCGGGCTGGGAATAGCAAAGACATTCCTGAAGGCCGGGGCAACGGTGGGAATAAATTCAGGCAATGCTGAAAATGTAAAGAAGGCAATCGAAGAACTTAAACGGGAAGATTTCGAAAATGCCTTCGCGGTGATAGGTGACATTTCAAAAGAGGACAATGTCGCGGCAATGATTAAAAAGACGATAGAACGCAGCGGGCGGCTGGATGTACTGGTGAACAACGCCTGCCACCTGGGAGTCGGACACGACTTCATGTCAACAACGGCGGAGTTCTGGGATGAAGTAATGGGGGTAAACGCACGCGGCGTTTTTCTATGTTCACGCTATGCCGCCGCGGAGATGATAAAACTTGGAGGCGGGGCCATAGTTAACATAAGCTCGACATGCGCGGTAAGAGCGCTGAGAAACCGCAGCGCATATTGCGCGAGCAAGGGTGCGGTCGATTCTCTGACAAAGGCGATGGCGATAGAACTGGCTCCGAACAATATAAGAATCAACGCGATAGCGCTTGGCTACATGCGCACCTCCAGATGGGAAACGTTGTCGGAAGACGTTGCCGAGCGCAGAAGGCTGAACATCCCACTCGGCAAAGAGTCGGATTACGAGGATGCCGGGCAGCTGGCCCTCTTCCTTTCATCATCCGCCGCCGGAAACATTACGGGAGAAATATTCGACCTTGACGGCGGAGCCGGGGCACAGCTTTATCCCGTTGATTGCGAAATCTGAAAAAATGAAGGAAAGTCAAAATATGAAATTTACATGGATCACACAGGGCGGTTTTCTCTTCGAAAGCGCCTCGTTCAGGCTGGCAATCGACCCTTATCTCAGCGACTTTGTTGAGAAGAAAAGTAACGTTACAAGAATGGTGGAACCGGTATTCAGCGTTACGACACTTAAGCCGGACGCGGTCTTCTGTACTCACGACCACATAGATCACTTCGACCCGATAACAGTGCCACAGATTGCGAAAGCATTCCCGTCATGTATTTTCGCAGGGCCGGTCAGCGTGGCAAAAAAGGCGATTGAAGCAAAAATAAATGGATCGAAAATTCTGAAAGTGGAAAGAGGAATCCCGATAAATCTCGGCCCGTTTGAGATAATTCCAGTCGTCGCGATACACAGCGACAAGGACGCCGTCGGAATCATTTTAAAATGCGAAGGAAAAACGCTTTACATCAGCGGTGATTCGGAATACAGTGAGTCGATTGCGGACGAAGTCTTGAAATATGCCGGAGGGAAAATAGATATGATATTTATATGCATCAACGGCCGGCTCGGAAATATGAATCTTGGCGATGCGCTAAAAGTCGTGAAGGCCATCCGACCGGAAACAGCGCTGCCAATGCATTACGATCTTTTTGCGGAAAATTCGGCAGCTCCAGAGCCATTCATCGCGGAATGTCTCTCGGAAAATATAAAATCCTTCGAAATGAAACAAGGCAAGGAGTGCATAATATGAAAGTTACTGATATAAAGACATTTATATGTCACGCTTACCGGACGAACTGGGTCTTCGTGAAGGTTTACACGGATGCTGGGATTGACGGCGTAGGCGAGGCAACTCTTGAATACAAAGAGCTGACAATATGCCAGGCAATAGATGAACTGAAACGCTATCTTATTGGAAAAGATCCTCACAACATAGAGGCATTCTGGCATGACTGTTATCGCGATGCCTACTGGCGCGGCGGGCCGGTCCTCATGAGTGCGCTGGCGGGAGTTGAAATTGCTCTTTGGGATATCAAGGGCAAAGACCTAGGGGTGCCCGTCTACCAGCTCCTCGGCGGAAAAGTCCGCGACAGCATTCAGTGTTACGCGAACAGCTGGTTCGCAGGGGCAAAAACTCCCGATGAGTTCGCCGCGAAAGCTAAAGAGGCAATGGCCCAGAAATTCAGCGCGCTGAAATGGGATCCCTTCGGCTCGGCATGGCAGGACATTTCGAGCAAGGAGCTGAGGAAGTCCATCGACTGCGTAAAAGCCGTCAGGGAAGCCGTCGGTGATGAAGTTGAACTTATGATAGAAGGGCACGGACGATTCAATATACCGACTGCCGTAAGAATAGGACACGCCCTTGAAGATTTCAACATATACTGGTTCGAGGAACCTATTCCGCCCGACAACAAAGAAGGTCTTGCAGAGGTAAAACGCCGGATAAATGTTCCCGTTGCGGCGGGAGAAAGACTTTACAGCCGCTATGACTACCGGGAATTTTTCAGGCTGGGTTGCGCCGACTATGTACAGCCGGACGTTTCGCACGCCGGCGGCATAATGGAGCTTCGCAAGATTGCGGCTATGGCCGAGTGCCATCATATAGCATTCTGTCCGCATAACCCGAGCGGCCCGGTCGCAAACGCGGCGGCGCTTCAACTCGCCGCCTGCATACCCAATTTCGCGTTTCTGGAAACGATGAGTACCGATGTCGCGTGGCGGAAAGATATTTCCAGCGAATCGGCAACACTTCATGAAGGGCGCATGGTCATAGGCAATAAACCGGGACTGGGGATAGAGATCAACGAAGAGAAGATAGCAGAACACCCCTACGAAGCAAGGGAACTGCGCCACTACAAAGGAACACTTACGGATATAAGACCCGACACTAAAAACGCATCGTTCTCATCTGTCTGACGCATCGGTTTGCCGGATATATTTTCCGTAATGCAGGGAGTGACTATTTTTAACGCGGTAGTTTCCAGAGCTCTACAGATATAAAAGCAGAATCTCAGGGCGGCAGAAAAGCCTGAAGTCTATACAGGAATTACCTATCCCTGAAGATATTATCATTTCTGAGCCGGAAAACTTGTCCAGAAAATGACCGTAGTCAAATTTCCTCCAGTATATGGAGGATGTCACTATCGGGCCAAAGAATGGAAATCGGACCTGACCTCCGTGGGTATGCCCGCAGAGGACAAGATTTATATTGTGTCCGGACGGCGGCAGTGCGCCGACGAAAGCATCGGGGTTATGCGATATAATAATATTTAAAGTTTCAGGGCTGAAGGCAGGCAGGGCCGGATGGCCTATTTTGAAATCATCCATTCCGTAAAAGGAAATATTTCCGGAATGAAAATATTCGTTGACAAGCAAGCGGAAGCCGGATTTTTTCATTCTGAGTTCCCACTCGCGGAAAGGAAACCAGCGCCTGCGCCGTTTGTCCCAATTCCCGAGGACAGATATTTTTCCCTTTTTCGCACGGAGGCTTCCAAGAAGGTCAAACGCCCTCTCGCAGAAACATGAAAAGGAAACGAGGTCGCCGCCAAAAAGTATCCAGTCGGGTTCGACGGAATTTATGGTATCGGCAAGCATTGCGGTATCGAGAGCGGCATCAAGGTGCAAGTCGGACAGAAAGACGACTTTCGAAGAAGCGGTTTTTCCGTGAGCAAGAGAAGTCAAATCATATTTTACAATATCGAAAGCCCCGCACCCCCGGAAGATACCACGACCGCTATAGCCGGATATCTTCTTCCATTGCGCCAGGCGCGAATTGAAGAATCGGTCAAACCTCATCGGCAAGTTTAACTCTCAGCTCTTCAGGCAAAGGAGAGACTTGGACAATTGAGCAGGGCGCGCCGTCTGGAAGCGTAACCCTATCTCCGATTTTCCTATTGACAAGGACTTCACCGAGCTTGGTTTTGTATGATACGCAATGTCTTTCAGGATCACCGTCCCAGAGACCTACGATATGATATTTTTCTTCTTTACCGGAGTCCAGAAGGACTTTAACGGTAGTACCGACGATAACATGGTCTTTGGGATCGATACCTCGGAAATCCGTCTGGACGACGGAATTAATATCAGACTCCAACTCGGCGCGACGTGCGGCGAGGAAATCTCTGCGCTGTTTAGCAGCATCATACTCGGCATTTTCACGAAAGTCGCCGTGAGCTCGGGCAGTATTGAGAGCGCTCCTGTTTTCCGGCGTATGTATGTTGATTATATCGTCGAGTTCCTTAACTTTTATTTTGTAAGACCTTACTGATGTCACCGGTGCCAGCTGCACGGCGTCCTGTTCTTCTGCCGCAGATGGCTGGGCGAATTTCTTTGCTTCGCCCTTTTCCAGTATTTCTCTCATGCCCTGTGAGTGGCGGGAGAACTTTACAAGCAGGCTCTGGTGCTCGCCAGGATTGAAGGCACGTCCGCGCTGGAGCGCGTTTGTTATGCTGAAGAGGTTATCGCCGGCATTTTTAATAATCAGTTTCTGGAATGCCTCGTTGTCCATGAGTAATTTGCGAAGCTCTCTCTGGGCCGCGCCCCAAGTCTTTGGAAGTTCGGCAATTGAGAGGGCGACTGAAACACTTTCCATATTGACGACGGCGACAAGCTCGTCGGAATGCTTTGTCCTGTTTTTCCAAATCCATACGAGGATATCAGAACTGCATTTACGTGAGCCGAGAACTGCCTGAGAAATCAGGCAATCGGGAACTTCCGCACACACTGTATTAAGACAGCGAAGCGGCAGGTAAGTAGCGAGTTCCGCAAGGTATTCCTCAGAAAAAATGGTTTTTGTCAATTTTGCGAGATTGACAAGATATTTAGCCGGAACATCACCCCAGATGTCAAGCTGTTTAAGCTCGATATTAGCAAAAGACTCCGGCCAGAAGGATACTTTCCCAAAGAGGGGAGCAAAAAGGTCTCTGATCTTGTCCTCCTGCACGAGCGGAAAAATTATTGCAAAAATTTCAGAGAGGAGTTTGAGGTCTTTCGGCTGAATATCTCTTTTAAGCTTGGCGAAAAATGCGCTCGTGAGGGCGAGATCGCTGTCATTGTAGAAGAATGTATTGTCTTCTTCGACCTCCTTAAGAAGTACATGCATTTCCTGTATGCTTCGGCCTTGAGAGGGACGTCTTTTCCCGGATACGGCAACGGATGCGGCATTCCCGCCGGATGTGACATCTTCACGAGCCCACCATATATCAAATTCGACGGCGCTCATTGCCGCTGGCATCATTGTGCTCTGCGCGATATTTTTCATTTCTTCGTCAGAGAGAGTTGAATAACAGAGTTCGGTAAGGAGTTTTCTATATTCCACAGAGGATATTATATTTCTGCGCCCGCTCGGAAGGAGCTTCATGAGCTCGGTCGACGGCCTGAAAAACTTCAGTGTTGAAAGTGCCTTTTCGAGAGAGACAGCCGCGGTGCTGGTCTCCTGAACATTGCTTAAGGCAAGCGATGAAGTAAACTCATCGACTTTTAGGACTTTGGTCCAAGCCTGAGTATCGGGCCTGTATGCGTAGACGTTGTTTTTAAGGTTGAGGAGATTGCGATATCTTACGGCTATATCCCCCAGAGGCAGCCCTGAATTCCTTATGCCAAGGCCCTTCATAATCCCTGAACGGGCGAGATAAGGCGGAAGCATTCTTTTTAGCGCGGCACTGATGGCATTGCGGATCATGCCGCTGTCCCTTATCGGAAGTTCGGCGACCGAAAGAACAAAATTAGCTTTGGCATCCGAACGGGCGATAGAGTCGCTCCAGCTATCCAGAAGAGACTCTATATCAGAGCTCAATTTTTCGAATGAAAGGTTTTCGGATGCGACAAGCGCCTTGTAAAGTTTCTCGATATTGTCGGCGGAAGCGTCCTCCCCGATGCTTATAAAAAGATCCTCGATACTCATCTCTTGCATGTTTCCTCGTCAATTATTTGATATTTTATTATTAATACGTTCTGCAACACACCGGAATTTATCGATGATGCAATGGAAGGACTCGCGGCCAGCGGCGCGCAAGAGCTAAGACTGAAAGATTTTCGGTGAACACTGCCTTCCGGCATATCGGCCTCCGTTTATTTCCGGGAGCATATACTATATTTTCAAACGGCATTAACGCAATATTTTTTGAGAAAAGAATCCGATTTTTGCCAGTTTCACGTATTGAATAAATGATAAAAAGCAGCAAATTAGTAACTGTTATCAAAAATCACGGAGGGAATATGTCCGTTTTAAAGATCCGCGACAACTTATTCTGGGTAGGCGCGCTCGATGAAGACTTGCGGGTCTTTGACGTTGTCATGCGCACCGAGCACGGTACAAGCTACAACTCATACATACTCAAAACACCGCATTATAATGTGCTTTTTGAAACGGTCAAGGAAAAATTCTTCGATACCTTCCTTAAAAATATACGGGAAGTCTGCGACCCGGCGTCCATTGATTATATAGTCATAGACCATACCGAACCAGATCACGCAGGCAGCCTGGCACGTCTACTCGATCTCGCTCCACACGCAAAAGTCCTCGCATCGCCGATTGCGCTCCAGTTCCTTGGCGACATCAGCAACAGAAAAATCCCGGGCAAGGCCGTATTCGACAATGAAGTTCTTGATCTCGGCAGCGTAAAGCTGCGCTTTCTCTCAGTACCGTTTCTGCACTGGCCGGACTCCATATATACATACATAGAATCCATCGACACCCTGATCAGCTGTGACTCATTTGGCTGCCACTACGCCGACGAAAGAATATGCAACGACCTGATCCAGGGGGACTTCATCCCAGCCTACAAATACTATTTCGACATGATTATGGGGCCTTTCAAACCCTATGTGCAGTATGCCCTCAAACGCATACGCCACCTCAACATTAAAACAATATGTCCGGGGCACGGCCCCGTACTCAGAGACAATATCGATCTTTATCTTAAACTCTACGACGACTGGAGCCGCTCTCCCGAGCAAACCACACGTAAAAAGCCACTTGTGTCAATAGCCTATGTATCAGCCTACGGCTATACCGAAAAGCTCGCACGTGAAATAGCCGAAGGGATACGCGAAGAAACCGATGCCGAAATACGGCTCCACGACATGGTTTACGATGACAAAGAAAAAGTCCTCGCCGAAATGGCCGAGGCCGATGGAATCCTTGCCGGGTCACCGACAATAAACGGCGACGCGCTTCCCCCCGTTCAAGATCTTCTAATGACCCTCAACGGAATCCTTCACGGCGGAAAAGTTGCGGGAAGCTTCGGAAGCTTCGGCTGGAGCGGCGAGGCCGCTGACATGCTCATGGCCCGGATGAAGCTCCTTCGCATGGAAACCGTCGAACCGCCCCTGCGCATAACATTCAAACCCGACTCGCCCAAAATCGCACTCGCCAGAAAATACGGTCGCAAATTCGGCAAAAGACTCAGCGAGAAATGGGAGAAAAAAACTGATTCCGGCACTGGCCGCAGCTACTGGAAATGCACCGTCTGCGGCGAAGTCTTCGAAGGCGCCCTGCCCCCTCCATCATGTCCGGTCTGCGGTGCCGGAAAGGAAGCATTTATTGAGTACATCCCCGAAATAACAACCTTCAAAGACGATAAACCGCTCAACGCCGTGATTATCGGAGGCGGCGCAGCCGCAGTCGCCGCAGCCGAAGCATTGAGAGAACGCAACGCAACGGCCGAAATACATATCTTTACCAATGAATCTGTTCTGCCGTATTACAGGCCGGTACTCACAAGAGGAATAGCCGAAAAACTTCAAGACACTGAGTTCTTCATAAAGCCATCGCACTACTACGAAGAAAAGAATATCAAAATCCACGTTGGCTCCACAATATTATCCATAGACACCGAATCAAAACAGATTTGCGACAGCGATGGCAAAGCTCATGCTTATGACAAGCTCCTCATCGCGACAGGCGCCTCAAGCTTCCTTCCTCCAATACAAGGCTCTGAACTCCCTGAGGTCATCGCGCTAAGAAATAAAAATGACTTTGAAAAACTTGCAGCCCTCTGCTCCGGCGGAAAAAAGAAAGTGATTGTCATCGGAGGCGGACTCCTCGGACTCGAAACTGCATACTACCTATCGGAAATGAAACACTCCGTCAGCATCCTTGAAGCATGTCCATGCGTACTGCCTCGTCAACTTGACCCAGAAGCTGCGCCATTCCTTGAGCGCGCAGTCCGAGCGACGGGAGTAAGCTTCACGCCTGGGACATATGTGGTTGAGATATGCGGACAGAAAAAAGTTTCAGGAATAAAGACACGCCAGGACATGATAATCCCGTGCGACATAGTGCTTATATCGGCTGGGATAAGAAGCAATACCGACCTGGCCCGCGAAGCTAAAATCAAAGTGGAAAGGGCCATCATCGTAGATCAGCTAATGAGAACAAGCTCCCCCGATGTTTTTGCGGCGGGCGACTGTGCCGAATTTGAGGGAAGGATCGATGGAATATGGGAAACCGCAATCGAGCAGGGCAAGTCCGCCGGAGCATCAATGGCAGGCGACGAAAGGCCTTATAAACCACGCATTTACGGAGCCTCGCTCCACGCGTTCGGACTTGAACTCTTTTCCGTAGGCGACATTGGTTCCGACAAAAACGCTTCTTATATGTGCGCAATGGCAAAGGACGAGCTGAAAGGCAGTTACAGAAAAATTTTCTTCAAGGACGAAAAGGTGGCGGGCGGCATCCTGCTGGGTGATTTGCGCCTTACAAACCCGTTGCTATCCTCTGTCAGTAAAAATTTTGGAAGAGAAGAGGCCGAAGAGGCCGGACTCCTCTGAGCAGCCGGACAGCTGATCAGATTTTGAAATGTTTTATGGCAAGGAGCTCGACGAAATCCGCGAATTTGTGCTTGGACTGGGCCATACTGAGCCACTGCCTGGCACGCGCCATACTGTTTGAAAAAAGACCCGATTGCTGATTTTTCTCCATAATATCAAGCGCCAGTACGGTGGCAATGATGTTCTTTACTATGTCTTGTTTTTTTCGCCCTACGGAATCGGTAACAATGAAATTAATGATACCTTCGTACGAGGGGACAGAGGTTCCGAGGAAGCGGGAGATTATCTGTGGTTTGTGCTCAAAAAAGCCGTCAGCCGTCTGAATGTCGAGCAGATTTTTGAAATTGAACGAGGCTTTTTCTCCGTAACTTCCTGCATTTTCACCTACTCCGTAGATGGCGGAGGCGTCCTGCTTGTAGGATGCCGCCGTCAGGCTTGAGGCATCGTAACGGGGATAGATCTCGCGGGCTGAATCTTTTGTCAGCATGACTGGTATTCTCCTGTATAATGGTGTTTCGGTGCATGGCCGTTCTGGGTTATCTTTGGCTGACAGACAGAAGCTGGTGTCCTGAGTCAGTATTTTGAAACGTTTCCCTATGCGTGTAACTGCCCCGCAAAGCTCTGAATATTCGTCGGAGGAACGGGTAAGGAGTTTCTTCATCTCCAGTTTTTTTATCATTGCTCCTGCCCAAAGAATCGGAATAAGCTCATCACAGCCGGAACTTCGACATTCGCATGACCATGAATATTTTTTCCTTCCGGTACGGCATGATATTTTAAATTCTTTCCCGACAGGAAATTCATCGGCCGTCGTCAGAAAAAAGGCGCCATCACCGTCATAAAGGGCCGGAATGACTATCCCCGCCTCGTAGTCAACGGAATTAAATTTCCCGGAAAAGTTCAGTTCTTTTACCGAAGGACGTTCCATTCTGGAAAAATGCCTGAGCGCTTTTTCCATTACATCAGTCCCCGGCGAAATAAACTCCCAGGCCCCCCCCGACATTTCCGCAAGCCCTTTAATGAGGTGATGGCTAGCCCCATATCCTGCCCCAAAAGTAAAAAATCTTATATTTCTGAGACACCCGGCTGCATACTCGAGAATGCGCCGACTGCCGCAGGAATTTCCATCAGTTATAAGAACGACATCAAGTTCTTCCAGTTTTGACTCTGACACCATACCCTGAATTTCTTCAAGTGCGTTCAGCAGTTCGGAACCGCCGTCTCCGAAGCCGATGGCATCAATATAACTTAGTGCTCTTTCCGCAGTTGCGTTATCAAGACCAGTCATCGCGGGTGAGAAAAACTCCGCTGAATCGGAGTACGTAAGAATGTTGAACACAGTACCTTCCCGCATTAACCTTATACAAAACTCAAGGGCTTCCTTTGCCTTGTCGAAGGATGCGCCGGTCATGGAAGCGGAACAGTCGAGAATGAAGACAATCGGAGATTTTCGTGATTTCTGGTCATCAAACTCCGGAACTATACTGAAGATTGCCGCATTTGTTCCATTTTCGCAATGTGCGGCAAGACAAGACGGTGGCAATGGTTTTTCCAACTCTATCTCGAAGATGAGGTCGCGGTCCGGGTCCAGGCCGGAGCCGCGGGATTCCGCACAGAAAACACCTTTTTCGTCAAGGATTATCTTTATATCATGTGACGGTGATGATATTTTCTTCGCGCCGGGCATTGTACCCGAAAAACGAAGCTGGGTCGAGTACGGGACATGCTTCCAGGCTGGTGGATTCAGCATGTCGACCCTCAGCGGGTCGGCGTAGATCGGAGCGTATCTTGGAGAGATTGAGAGAGGAATGCGGAAGCTTACGAGATCGTCCTTTATTTCCGACAGGAGGGCACATTTGAAAGAGACGGAGAGTTCCCCGCCCGGCTTAAGGACACCTATCGAGACTGCGACTGAATCTTCCTCAATCGCCTCAAGCAAAAAAGCCTCGCCGCCATTTTCCTGCGCGTTATCGAAAATTTCAAAGGCCTTTTCACTGTCAAAATATTCAGCCGTTGTTTCGATGCCGTCTTTTAGAAGCCTCATATCATATATAGCTGACCCGTAAGAGGCAGGCATGACATAAAACGCTGATATCGCGGAACTTTCACGGTTCTTGAAGGAACAGTTTACGCTAAGCCGCGCCATAACGCCGTCATAAACGACAATGTCCATCAAGGTAGCGGTAAGGGGGATTGCATTGTCGTATTCCAAAGAAGTTTTCCTTTTCAGTTCTCTCATTTTTTGCCGACAATCCCTTCGATAAAGCTTCTTATCTGTTCAAGTTCAAAAGGCTTCAACGCATTCGACCTGAGATGCAGTTCGACACCTCGGCCGAAATCGACTCTTTCCCACCTCGTGACAGCCGGGGCCTGAGTAGAGCCTATCTCAAGGATTCCCGGATCGGGATGTCCTTCAAATGCTTCTTTTATCTTAAAAAGCGGGACGCCCTGCCCCGCAAGGCGCTGAATCTCGCGAATGCGTTCCAGATGCTTTTCCGTATAATAACAGCCACGCTTGGTACCTTCCGGCGGCTCAAGAAGGCCGCGCTGAATGTAATACCGTACGGCTCTTCTGCTGAGTCCGGCCATTTTTGAAAGAGTTTCAATATTATACATAGATGAACTTTTTATTTTATAACACTAATTATGACACTATTTGAGACACTTGTCAAGTCGTAAAAAAAAATATCTGTCTTTTTTTCACACCATGAGATGTGTCTCCGTTGACAATATCCATCAAATGATGTATTTTTATTATAAAGGACTATCATCCGATGTAAGGACAATATTATGGCCAATTATGAAACATCCGAAAATACCAAAAGAGCCCTGATTATTGCGGCTGGGCAGCTTTTTACCGATCGAGGAATAGAAGCCAGCTCCATCAGGGCAATCGCGGAACGGGCAGGAACAGATTCTTCAATGATAAAATACTATTTTGGAAGCAAGGACGGGCTGATCAGCGCTGCCATTGACTTTGTTATTAAGCCATGGGAATCCCGTTCACTGACAGGTTATGTCAGGGAAAACGAACACCTTTTCGCCACAAAAGACGGTCAGCGACAGCTGGTAACAGAACTGATAAGCCTGTGTTTTGAATATATGGCGCCGGACCCTAAAATTCCATGGAAAAACACATTTCTTATGCAGTGTACACAGCATAACCACATCGGACTGCAGCGTGTTCTTGATAAAATAGTCATACCGGACAGCACGCTTTTCATAGAGGTTTTCAGCCGGATTACTGGCAATGAAGATGCAGAATCGGCACACTGCTGGTCTCTGACATTCACCGGGGCAGCGTTTCTCTTCGCCTGCAACCCGGCACTCATCCAGATGGCACATCCGGGCAAGCTCCTGTCACCGAGCTTCTACCGCCGCCTCCAACACTTCTGCACCAACGAGGCACTATGGGCGCTGGGACTTATTGATAATAAATAAAAGGATTTCTCATCATGAAAAAGTTAATAAGCATTGCGGTCATCTCAAGCCTGCTGGCGGCGCTTATGGCATTATCAGGCTGTGGAAAGGCCGAGGCAAAAGCTACCAAGTCCCGCATAATCAGAGTGGACACACAGAAGCTCACTGAAAAAATATTCCGTCAAAAAATAGGTATACAGGGGACTGTCCAGCCAGTCGAGGAGGCCGACATTTCCTCCAGAACGTCCGGAACACTTGACATAGTTCATGTTATTGAAGGAGAGATCGTTAAGAAAGGCCAAGCACTTTTTCAGGTTGACAGGCAAAACCTGGAAAACATAGTGACGGTAAACAAGCATAATCTGGAAGTCGAAAAGGACAGCCTGGCAACCGCAGAAATCGATCTAAAAGTCGCCGGAACAGTCTACAGGAAGGAACAGATAGACTTCAATCGCGCAAAACGGCTGAGAGACTCGCACGCGATATCCGAGGACGCCTATGAGACCGCGGACGTCAATCTTCAGACGGCAGCTGCCGAAATTGAAAAATGCGCATCGGTCGTGAATTACTCGAAATCGAAAGTCGAGCAGCAGAAAGTCAATTTGAGAATAGCCGAAAAAAACCTGGAGGATTCACTGGTACTAGCTCCATTCGACGGAGTCATAACCGCAAAAAAAAGGGAACAAGGCGAATATGTGAACAGCGGCACCCCCATAGTTCATATCGAAAATCAGAACGCGCTTGAACTCTCATGCCTAATAAGCGGGATTTATTACGATTCCATCATCCCTGAAAAAACCAAGGTTGTCCTAGCCCTCGACCACGAAAACGCGGGTGATGCCGTGATTAGCTACCGGTCGCCAAGTGTTGAGCCGCAAAGCCGTACCTTCGAAATAAAAATAAGACTGCCGGAAGGAACCCCCTTGATAAGCGGGACACTGTGTGATGTCAGCCTGATACTGACGGAACGCAGTGGACGCGGGCTTCCGACTGATGCTGTTTTATTGCGTAAAGGCGGAAAATATAAAGCATTCACGTCAAAGGACGGGAAGGCTGAACTTGTTGACGTGACACCGGGGATAACGGAAGAAGGAATGACGGAAATATCGGATTCAGACAAGCTGCTGAATGAGCAGTTTATCGTGTCCGGGCAGTATTTTGTAAATCCTGGAGATGCCGTCATATCCAACACTAAAACTCCGGCATTGGAGTAATCTGAAATGTCATTAAGCTCCATATCGGTAAAACGCCCGATCGCCATGTGCTGTTTTATAACAATACTGGTACTGCTGGGAATAAACTCCTACCGAAAAATAGGCATCGACCTTCTTCCAAAATTTGATATTCCGTATGTCCAGATTACGACACCATACCCCGGAGCAACACCGGAAGAAATAGAGATCGAGGTCGGGAAAAAAATCGAGGACGCCGTAGCCTCTATCGACGGGCTCAAACATACGACGACGGTGTGTATGGAAAATGTCTGTTCAACGACCCTCGAATTTCAATTAGGGGTGAACGTTGACCTCGCCGTCCACGACGTGCGGGAAAAACTCAACACCATCACAGATGAACTGCCGGCGGGGGTAGAAACGTCCGTCCTCAGCAAAATCAATATCAACGCCATCTCGGTCGTATCGATGGTACTGACAGGCGACCGCAGACTCGACGACCTCTACGACTACGCGGACGACGAACTGTCCGATCAATTCTCCTCAATAAGGGGCGTTGGGGAAGTGCGTCTGCATGGCGGAAATGAAATGCAGGTACACATCCTGCTAAATCAGGGGAAATTAACCGCAGCAAACCTTACCGTCAAAGAGATAGTGGATAAACTGAATGACAATAACATCAAAATACCGGCAGGCCGCATAAAGGCAGGAAATCAGGAACTGAGTATAACCTACGATGCCGAGTTCCGTAATTTCGAAGCGCTTAAGGTGCTTGAAATAGGAAAGCAGTCAGGGCACCGCGTATATCTCCGTGACGTAGCAGATATCAAACTAATCTCCAAGGAGATACGCCAGATAGGTTATTACGACGACAAACCCGGCGTCGCAATCGATATCGTAAAAAAGAGCGATGCCAACGCCGTCAAGGTCATTGACGCGATTCACAAGCGTTATGAGCAGATAAAAAACAGCGGAATCCTTCCCGGCGGGATGGAACTCATCTGGTTCAAGGACAGCGGCGAATTCATAAAAGCTTCGGTAAACGATGCCTGGGGAAGTATTATTTTGGGGATAATTCTTACCGCGCTGCTCCTCTTTCTCTTTCTTCATGAACCGCGTTCGACATCCATAGTCATAGTAACAATGCCCGTATCCGTAATCATCACGTTCGCGGCAATGAAAATCATGAACTACACCTTCGATATGATGACACTTATTTCGCTCGGCTGCTCGACGGGCGTTCTCGTAACAAACTCAATAGTCGTGATTGAAAATATCTTCAAGAAACTCTCCGAGGGAAATGACAGAAAGACCGCCGCCGCCATCGGGACATCGGAGGTGCTCAACGCCGTAGCGGCCAGTGCGCTTACAAATGTGGTGGTCTTCGTCCCTGTTGCGATGATGGGCTCGATACTGGGCTTGATTATGGCCCCTTTTGCCGGGGTTATGGTCATAGCGACACTGGCATCGCTCTTCGTAAGCTTCACGCTCACTCCGATACTGGCGTCGATTCTTTTCACCGAAAAAATAAAAACACAGGGGAAATTGAATCAGGCACTGTTCAAATACTGGGACATAGGCTATGAACTGGTTTCCAAAAATTTTAACAGGAGCATTGAATGGACAGCCAAAGCGCCCGGCACGGTCATAACCATAATTTTAGGTTTCTGCTTATTCTGCGCAATTTTCATTGTTCCACAGGTAGGAATATCGTTTTTCCCGGACAATGACCGCAGCGAGTTTACAATCAAGCTAGAGTTTCCAACAGACTATAATCTGGAAACTACCCGGAAGCGCACGTTGGAAGTTGTCGAAAAACTGCGCAAAATGCCATTCGTTGAACGCACAAGGACAACAGTCGGCTACGTAAACGCCATGATGGGAAAAGTTACCGAAGGCGTTTATCTTTCAGAAATTGCGGTAATGACCACCCCAAAGGGGAAACGTGCCCCGCTCTGGGAACTTATGAACGAGGTACGCAAAGAACTTTCTAAAATGGATAACTGCGTATATACATTGAGCATCCCAAAACCGACAGGCGGCTCGGACTCGTCGGTAAAATCCTTCATAGTCGGCAGCGACTTCACGGAACTGGAAAGACTTAACCGTATAGGAATAAAAGAGATTCAAAACTCAGGACTGTGCAAAGACATAGATACCAGCGTGAGAATGGGCAAGCCGCAGATAAATCTGATCCCGCGCCGCCACATACTACAAAATATCCATCTGGACGCCGTTCCGCTTGGGACCTCTGTTCGCGGCTTCTTCGACGGCATTGAAGCCGGAACCTACAAGACTGGCGGACGCTCTTTCGACATCCGGGTAAAAATGGAGGAAAAGCGGGGCGTCGACCAACTTTCGAGCCTCGCAGTGGGCTCAATTGACGGCAAACCTATCAATCTTGACGTACTGATTGAGCAGGAGCCCGAGAATATGTCAATAAGCGTAATACGTCATGACAAGAGACGCTCCGTATGGTTTTACGCAAACGAAGCAAAGGGCGCGGCTTTGAGTAAAATCATAAAGGACCTTGAGCAGAAGGTAACCCGGTACCTGCCGCCGGGCTATAAACTCGGACATTCAGGAGTGGCGGAAATGATGGGTGAAGGAGTGGCGGACTTTATGGAAGTCTTCGCAATCGCGATTGTAATGACATTCCTTCTGATTTCCGCAATCATGGAATCCTGGACCCGTCCTTTCCTTATAATGTTCACGATTCCACTGGGCTTTATCGGGATGTTTCTGGCAGTCTGGCTGGCTGGAATGCCCCTTTCCATGATAGGTCTGCTCGGCGGTGTGATGATGATTGGAATAGTGGTCAATAACGCTATCCTGATTATGGACGAATGCTCCATTTTGATTAAGAACGGCATGACTACGCACCTTGCGATGTTTGAGGCTGTCGAAAACAAGTTCCGCCCGATTATAATGACATCCATCGCCTCTGTTGCAGGGATGCTCCCGATGGCTTTTGGAACGGGCATGGGCTCGGAACTGCGCTCAAGCTGCGGCATAGGGGTTGTCGGCGGGCTGTCGCTTTCAGCCATTTTAACGTTATACCTGATACCTGCCCTGTACTTCAAATTTGTACACGACACCGCCCTGCCCGACCGCGGCTTCAAATGGAGGATGCTCAACCTGATAGGAATAAAGAACAATGAAGATAAGACCAGGCAGTACGAAATACTCGCCGAAGAAGCCCGTCACGAAGAAGAAAAGAAAGACAGCTGGCAAAGATAAATTTTCCAATGCCGTCAGCATAACGAAAGCGGCAAGGCAATGTTCAGCCGAATGGCTGGGCAAGAAGTTCTTTCATCAATGACTTCGCCTTGTCGTAAATGCCGGGGGCGCCGCTTTCGCGTGGACCCGCCACGTTAAGAATATTTATATTATTTGACTTCAGCCACTTCCTGATCTTTCCAAGACTGGCGGCTGACACGTCTTTATCATTGAGTTTTACAACATGGAGCGGTTTTGAAGCATTCTTCGCAAGATCAATTGTTAGAGCGGTACCGCCTGTAGGCTCGGCAGTGACAATGATAAGGGTGCCGTCGCTCTCCTCGACATTCATCCTTGTCCTGGTTGAATAGAAAGGCGAACGCGATTCCTTGAGAGGATATGACTTCGGAATGGGACCGTCTTCGGCAAGCCGTCTTTTGGGACACCAGCCGCCACATGGAAAGCCGGCATCGAGCGCGGCATCAAGGGCGGCCCTATCCACGCCGGACTGTCCGCCAGAAACTATTTTAAGCCGTGGTTTTTTATTACGTTTCATCTAGTAATTCCAGATAGGGAAGACGACTCAATCATTGCCGTTTTCCCTGTCAATATCGTCCATTAGTCTTTCCGAACATATAGGACAGAGTCCATGGGAGAACTTGGCAGGGCTCCGCTCTGTTATAAATTCATCTATCCTTATCCATTCGGAAGTTCCGTTATCGTAAATTTTGTTGCACTCCATGCATATCGGGAGGAGTCCTTTAAGCTGTTCGACCTCGGTAATATTTTCGAGCGCGACAAAAACGAATTTATCATTTTCGATTGTAACCGGAGTCGCGTGAATAAGAACAATGAGCTCTTTCCTGGAGCTTCCGGCAGCTATCTGCCATGAGCCTTTTCTGATGATTTTTTCGTCTTTTTTCCTAGCTTCGTGGACAGTTTCACAGAAAATGCAATGACTTTCCTTGCTGATTCTCCAGTTGTTAAGCTCGCCCTCGTGGACACAGCAAAAGCCCTTCTCAGCGCTTTCGAATCTCGGAGAGTTAAGCATGATTACTTCATCGTCACTGTTGACAATAAAAATCGGCACCGGTACCGTACCGAGCAAGCCGAGACAGAATTCGATGGAGTCGAAGAGACCTGTTTCGAGCCGCGTCAGCCCATTTTTGTCATTTTCAGATTTTGTTTTTTTCATTTTATCCATCCTAAGTACGAGATCAAAAAAATCTTTAAGTTTAGACATTTTAAGACTCTTTTATATTCATTTTATTAATTGTCCCAGTCGTTGAAAAGCCGGGGACAAAGGATATAAACTTTATTTGTGCGTTCACAGCAAAAAGAGCCTCTTTCTCCTCAATATTTATTGTATCTATGGTATAGTCACCGCCTTTGACGTAAACATCCGGGCAAAGAGCTTTTATCATTTTCGTACATCGTTCATCGTTAAAAATTACCGTCATATCAACTGATTCCAGCGCGGCCAGCACAAACGCCCTATCCTCCTCGCTGTTGAGAGGTCTTGACGGCCCCTTCAGCCTCCTGACGGAGGAATCGGCATTGACAAGGACCAACAAAAAATCCGCCAATTCAGCCGCTTTACAAAGATACTCGACATGCCCTCTGTGCAATATATCAAAACAGCCGTTTGTTACAACAAGTTTTTTGTTATTTTTCCTAAGCTTTTCTCTCCAGAGAAGGGCAGTATCAAGGGACACATTCTTTTCAGAGGGTGAACGATGCAGATTTTGAGTCATAGATTTCGGGATTCCTTTTGTTGGATCTATTCATAATATATGGAAGGCATGTAGACGGTTTCCGACAGACTGATGTCCAAATCAGACTCCACAAGGAACTGGAAGGCGCCTTTAAGATCACTCAAACCTCTTGATCCGAGCGGATCGCTGTCAGTCGCCGAAGCAGAGACAAGGCCTCCGGCATTAACAAAAAGCGGGTCCACGTCAAGATCGCAGAAGGGACTAGTGTAGTTACTGGTTCCTACCGACACTGAATTGGAAAGGTCGTATTCCGGCGACTCCGATACAAGCTGGTTCACGAAGGACACGCCATCCCCTTCCCCGCCGCCGAGTTGCTCGTCATCAGGAGTAAAGTAAAGCCCGTCGTTTCCGGTGTTCCATCCTACAAGCGAGACCGCCCCTGAATTTCCGGAAGATTCTTCCGAGCAGGCTGTGAGATCGGCTGAACTTCTCGCAGAAATAAGGTTTTCTATATTTCCCAAGCCCATGGCTGAGACAAAAAGCATGCCGAGAAAAACCGTAGCGATAGCCAGAATGCCGGTAATAAGCTCGGCAATAGCCTGACCCGATTGTCCTTTTCTCTCTTTCCGCATAAAATACCTACCTGTCTTCATCCTGATATTATACCCTTCTAAATATCAATACGCAAATAAACTTAAAAGATGAGACTTGCTTCATACGCTTTGATTATTCCGCCACCCTGTGATATTCTTTCACGGGAGATAACTATGACATTTCCAACAGCAATGATTACCGCGCTCGCAATATCATATATCATAATTTCAGCCATGCTCGTTTTTTATGTCCTCAGAGGCTTACGCGGAAAAAAAGCAAATCAGAAAAATATGGAGCTCCTTGAGGAACAGAAATTCAAAATGGCCGAAGCAAGTCTTAAACTCCTGGAACAGCGGGAAGAACTTGAGGATCAGAAGCTCAAGCTGGCCGAAGCGAATATCCAACTCATGGAATCCAATGAAATAATAGAAAAAGAACGTCAGATATCTGAAAAACTCCTCCTCAATATACTACCGCATAAAGTCGCCGACGAACTGAAGAAAAACGGATGCGCAAAACCGGAAAGTTTCGAAAACGTAAGTGTGATGTTTTCAGATATCGTAAACTTTACGAGAATATCAGAAAACATGCACCCGGAAGCGCTCATTGGTGAACTCAATGAAATTTTCACGGCCTTCGACAGAATAGTCAAATCCTGCGGCTGTGAGCGTATAAAAACCATCGGAGATGCCTATATGTGCGTCTCCGGCATGCCTGAAAAAAATGATTCGCACGCAGTCAACATCATAAACGCGGCAGTCAAAATAATGAAATACCTGAAAGAACGCAATACAAATTCAACCATAAAGTGGGAAATACGAGCTGGCATCCACAGCGGAAGAGTCGTCGGCGGCGTGGTCGGCATCGAAAAATATATCTATGATGTGTTCGGGGATACCATCAATACGGCATCGCGCATAGAATCGTCATCCGAACCGATGAAGATAAATATATCAGAAGAAACATTCAAACTTGCGTCGGGTCATTTTAACCTTACGGCAAGGCCGCCTCTGGAACTAAAAGGCAAGGGGCTCGTCAAAATGTATTTTGTGGAATACCGTTGACATTATCTTCGCTCCGTCATGCACGGCATCCCCATCAAAATGCCGCCCCGAGCCGGAGTTCACCCACAAATTCTAGTGAAGAGGCGAACTTAGTTTATAAGTCGGAGATGCGGCCCGGCAGGAAAATCCTGATCTCTGTTCCGCTTGGAGAGAGCTCATTTTCTTCGGATGATGATATTTCTATACGCCCGCCGTAAGCTTCGACGAATTTCTTCACAAGCGGCATTCCGAAGCCACTTCCCGTCTCACCGTCAGTGCCAGTTCTGCTCACGGAAAAAGATACGCTGAAGATATTATTCAGGACTTCATCGGGCATCCCGATACCGGAATCTTTAATTACGAGAAGAGCTTCGGTTCCCTTTAAGACTGCCGAGACGAAGACCGTGGAATTCTTCATGGAAAACTTGATGGCATTGGAGAAAATATTATTCATAACCGAATTGACAAACGAAACAGCCTCGACACAAACGTGAAGGGCATCCGGCATTTCAATGGAAACGGCAATGTTCTTCTTGTTAAACCCTTGCTCCAGCATACAAAGGGATTCCCTGACAAGTTCGGAAAGGGGCAGATACCTCAAATCCAAACTCTCGTTTTTATCCTCAAGTTTCCTCATATTTCTAATGAGTGCAATAAGCCCCAGAGCGTTATCGGCGGCATCGAGCATAAGCGGCTTCAACTTACGCATAGGGCCTGAATCGTCAAGCATATTCACAAGCCCGAGAATGGCGGCGACCGGATTGACCAGGTCATGGCAGAGTACATGCAGAAGTTCACGCAGTTCCGAATTCTGCCTGAGGATGATGGCATTTTGCTCACGAATGGCGAGCTGGGTTTTGACTCTGGCAAGAAGCTCCGGCGAATTGAACGGCTTTGTAATATAATCCACAGCCCCGGCCTCGAAGCCTTTTATGACATCTTCGGAATCGACGCGGGCAGTGATGAATATTATCGGAATATCTGCTGTCTCGGGATTTTTTTTAAGTGCCCGGCAGACTTCAAGTCCGTCCATTACCGGCATCGTTATGTCAAGAAGAATAAGATCCGGCGCCGAACGTGATATTATATCAAGGGCCTGCCGTCCATCCTGAGCAAAAGAAAAATCGCATTGAATATTTTCTCTCAGTATATTTCCCAATATCTGGATATTTTTCGGGACATCATCGACTATCATCACTAACGGATTTTTTTTAAGGCCATCGCTCATAACGTCTCCTTTGCTTCACGAATCTTATTAAGCATTACAGGAAATAAATCAAGTGTGGACGAGAGCATCGAAACATCAAAAGATTCTACCATTGACAGGATTTTTCTCCCGTAATCGACGAGCCCTGCGGAATTACAGCTCTCTCCCGCTCTCAAGATATCCTCACCAAAAAGCTCGATATCCCTCATGTTCATGCCGGAACAGACGGCTTGAAAACGTTCCATCAGCTGCTCAAGGGCGGGCAATGCCGGAACTTCATTTTTAAAATCGCCCTCTTCCAGAACGTCCCTCCTCTTTTTCCTGACAAATCCGGCAAGCAAATCGACTATGCCACGACGATTAACGGGCTTCCGGAGAAAAACATCGCAAAGCGGTCGCAGATAATCCTCTGTCTCTTTTTCTACGGAAGAAGTTATGATTGCCAGGACAACATCCCTCAAGCCAGGAGAATCCCTGATTTTTTTTAATGCTGCCTCCACGTTCAATTCCCCCTCTTTTATGTCTATAAAAATAAAATCATGCTTATGCCCGCGGCATAAAAGGAGAGCTTCAGCGATGCTGGACGCCTCGGAGAGCTTTATATCCGGGCAATCGTCAAGATAGCCCTTTATAAGCGCCCTTCCAACTGGATCATTGTCGCAGACAAGAACAGAAAAGCCGGAACCGAAACCTTTGAGCTCGGCTGTTTCGGAGCTGGACGCTGCGGAACTTGATTCCCGGGAAAACTCAACGTCCGTAAAATCGACGCTGAAAACTGAGCCTTCACCGGGACAGCTGCTGACGGAGATCGTCCCGTGCATCGCTTTGACTAACTTTTTGGTTATGGTCAGTCCCAGTCCTGTTCCCTCAACATGCGGTCCTGTATCTGAGGCAAGCTGTTCAAAAGGCTCGAAGATACGCTCTGTCAGCCGCTCCGGAATGCCGCAGCCGCTATCCTCGACTTTGAGAGAAAGATTTATACGGTCGACACTATTCCCAGCCGCCGTGCCTAAAATAAAAACTCTTATATGTCCAGAATCGGTAAACTTTATTGCGTTTCCGACAAGGTTCATGAGTATCTGCCTGAAACGTGTCTCGTCAAGTATAATGACATCAGGGACGAAGTCATCCACATTGCATGTGAAATCAATCTTCTTCTCCTCGACGCCATGAGCAAATAGGTTTTTTATATCCATCATAACACAGGAAATTGAAAACGGTTTATATGTGAGAGATAGCTTGCCGGCCTCTACTTTTGATATGTCCAGAATGTCGTTTATGATTGTGAGGAGAGATTTTCCGCTGTTCTTAACTGTCAATATGTAGTCCCGCATGCGAGGGTCTTTTTCTTCATTATAGAGGAGTTCAGAAAACCCGATTATCGCATTCATGGGCGTTCTTATTTCGTGAGACATATTCGCGATAAACTCGCTCTTCGCCAGACTTGCCTGCCGCGCTTCAGCGGCGAATTTCTGCGTAGCTGTCATGCTTCTAGCGAGCTTGAGATTGACCTCTTTAAGCCGATTATTTATAGTTTCTGCCTCCCGCTTGGCGTTTTTCAGTTCCTCCTCATAGCGCTTTCTTTCGGTTATGTCCTGGATGGTACCGCTCACTACGGCTATCTTGCCGGACGCATCCTGCCTCGGATGGCCTATTGTGTGCATATCCTTTATAGAGTCGGTCGTAACGATACGGTATTCTATATCGAACATCTCTCCTGAATTTATGGAAGACTCCACGGCGGCGGCAAATCTGCGCATATCCTCTTTATGAATTATCTTGAGATAATTTTTAAACGTTGGCGGATCTCTGTCCGGATCCATTCCGCACAAGGTGAAAACCTCTTTTGACCACCAGAGAGAGCCGCTGTCTATCGCGAGCTCCCAGTTTCCGAGCCTGGCAATCTCCTGGGCCTTATTGAGCCGCAATTCGCTCAGCCGTAACTCTCTCTCGGCCTCGATGCGCAAAGAAAGGTCATGAATTTCCAAAAGGAAAAGACCGTTTTTCCCGGGCCTTATACAACTTAATGTAACCTCCGCAGGTATCGACTTCCCGCTAAAATCAAGATACTCCCATTCAAACCTCAGACTGCCCGTCTTCTCAGCCTGTCCGGGCAAAGAGAGAGCCTTGACTCGCGACAAAATAGCGTCAGGCTGAAATTCGGGGGGGAAATCAAAAGGAAACTTTCCCATCAGATACTCTCTTCCTGAAACTTTTAGAAGAGATATTGCCGCGTCGTTGCAGTCAATAACGCCTCTCCTGCCAAAAAGAAAATACGGATCCGTAGAATAACGGAACATTATCTTAAAGCGCGTATCAGCGGCAATCCTCTTGACGGCAAGCAGATAAAGATAAAAACACAAGGCAAGAAAAAACAGACAAAGCATAATGAAAAACTGAATAAACTTCACCAATTCCTCTTTCAGATAAGGGAAAGCCCTATCCTTGTCAGCAAGCGTAAATAAGCACCATGTATTTCCCTTCGCTCCCGGATGGGACTTTGTCGGATTCAACTTTTCAAAGACAAATATCCGCGAATCGTCAAATATCTGCCCCGCATTGTGCTTGCGCGAGATATCCCATAGCTCCGGATAATATTTATTAAACCGCTCACCTCCTCCGAACATAAATGCCCAGTCCTTGCCCGCGCCGCCGCCACGCAGCCAATCCCCATTCTCGTTGATAATCTGCATATGCCCTGAGGCGGCCTTGAGAAGATTGGAGGCCAGATAGTTGAGAACAACGATTCCGCGCCGCTCCCCTGAAGGGCCGAAGACCGGAGCCGCAAGTCTTATCATCGGTTTATAAGGCTTTTCAAGAACCCCGTTCTCCATATTCAGATCCAGCGGTGAAATATATACGTTCCCGCGGGATAGCGCCGAAGCATCCTTAAAATAATAGCAGTGTGATTTGTTCTGAAGTTCCTTTGCAGGAACCGCGACGGGCCTGCCGGAATTATAATTAACTCTCATGACCTCTATGCCGTCTTCATTTATGTACCTGATCTGATCATAAATCCTTTTGTTTTTGGCAAATAAAATAAAATCCGCCATTGTATGCCTAGAGCATTCAGACTGACTGAAAAATTGGGTATGCTCTTCAACGATATCTGCGATAAATAGAAGGTCTGAAATCACCTCAGTCAGGCGTATCCGGATGCGTTCACCCACGAGGTGAAGCCGTCCCTCCTCCTCATCCATGTACGAGGCAATCTCGCCTTCAGCCTCAGCATGATATATGTAATAAAGGACGAAACCGGATAATGAGCACAGTAAAACAAATACTGAAAAAGAAAAAAGCGCTAGCTTCAGAAGTGACTTCCGCCCAATAATATTTCTGTCGACATCGTTGGATTTCATCCATCCCCTCTCTGAATTCACTAATCAGACAATTTCATCGGGATGTAGGCGTGCATTTCCCTGAATCCCAGCTTTTCGTAAAAGCCTCTCGTGCCCGGCTCCCCGACAAGGGCTATCCAGTCCACACCATGTGCCTTCAGGTGATTAATTATGGCAAGAATAATCCGGCGGCCTACGCCTCGGCCCCGCAAAGCTTTAAGGACGGTCACGTCCTGTATGTACGCGTCGCTCGCGCCGTCAGAAAGCGCCCGCCCCATTCCTATAAGCTCATCGCCCGCATAGGCGGCGGCAAAACAGAACGACCCGGTCAAGATGCCGGAAATAAATTTACGGTCATAAGCGTCGCGCCACCAGCCGGCCTCTTCATAAAGTCTTATGATGGCATCGATTTCCACGTCCCGGCGTATCTCAATGGATATAGATAATTTTGCAGATATCCCCATCGCGCCCCTCCCGCTATTCAAAAACCTGTAATCGAATTTACACCATCAACGGGATTTTGACAAATCAAAGCCAAAGATAAAAATAAAAGCTGTGCTATTTAAGGGATGCGGACAGGATACCGAAATTGTACCGGCGACGGCTTCCACACTTTTTTGTGTTTTGCGCTGGAAATATTTTTCACAGGAGTTATAGTCTTCACCCTCGACCTTATAACGGCGTGGTACCCAAGCGGTCTAAGGGGATGGTCTGCAAAACCATTATGTCGTCGGTTCAAATCCGACCCACGCCTCCATTTTCACTTATAAGCTTCGGCAAACACTTTCTTCAAGTCCTCTGGGACCAGGTCTTTAACATTGATATAAGTACCCGTTTCGTTTGCCTTGTAGGCCGCGAGCGCAATCATTTCCGCTGAAAATGCCTGATCTACGGGAGAATAAGGTATCTTTTCATTGCCGCATATAAGGTTATAAAAATGAGTCGCAACACCCGGTGCGCCATTGTAATGAATCCTGTCCTCGTACGCAAAGCTGTAATTGGCCTTGATATGACGCCCGCGCAACTCAATTTCGCCTTCATAGCCGTTAAGTTTTGAAAAGCCCACTCTCATTATGGCCTCAGTGCCGATAACTTCGTATACGCGGGTAAAGTAATTCTCCACAAAATAGGTATTTGTGTAGGTTCCGAAGACCCCGTTCTCCAGTTCGATAAGGCAGGTTTCGTTATCGAATACGTCAGCGCATTTCGCGTAGCAGCAGAGATTATTCGACAGATTCACATCCTTAAAATTACTGCGCGCGACATGAAAACCGCTGGCATACTCGTCACATGACATTTTCTTGCTGCACTCATTGCAATGCAGGTCGTCCGGCATGTCACCTCCGAAACGCTGTCTTTTGCATATGGCCGCCACACGTTTCGGATTTGAATTGCACCAATGAAGGAGAACATCAAAGTCATGAGTTGCCTTTTCGATAAGCTGTCCGCCGCCCGTCTTCATATTCCTGCGAAAGTTATGCCACATGTGCCCGCCTATCGTCTGAGAAAAATGAAAGGAGCATACTTTGCCAAGCGTTCCGGACTCTATGATTTCTTTGGCCTTTTTGACTATTGGCGAATACCTCATTACGTGATGAACCATCACCGGGGCATCATAGGAAGCGACAAAACGGATTACATCGCAAATCTTTTCAAAGCTGCTGTCGAGCGGTTTTTCCAGTATCACCGGAATCTTCCGGCCCTTCAGCATCCTGAGATTCTCCAGATGACAGAAATTCGGCGAGGCTATTATAATCCCGTCCGGATCAAGTTCCGAAAGAAGTTGTTCAGGAGAGGCAAAGCGCCTGGCCTCCTTCCCGAGCCATTCACAGCCGAGCCTGTATTTTGCATCATCCGGCTCATAGACACCGCCTATCTCAAGTTCGCACCTTGAGTGCTCTTCCATGTCTCTGGCATGACGTTTTCCCATTTCTCCAAATCCGATTACCGCTATCTTTTTCATGAATTATCTCCACTTTTACATTTTTGACATTTTTAAATTAATTCTTATATTGTTAATTATAAGCTCTTGAACTATATTGTAAATGACATTTTTGATTAATCATTTGGCATATTTGATATGGGATATTTTGATGACATCATATTCATTACGGTATCCGAGATTAAAGACTTTCACGAACCTGCGAACGGAACCATCCACGGACATGAGTCATACTCTCTTGAATATGTGTACAAAGGAGGAATGCGCTTTACGACAGGCGGCAGAAACGTGATACTTCAGGCTCCGGCAGTCTACTGGATGAAAAAAGGCAACTTTTACCGCTACGAAGCCCTGCCGGGAACGGCAAGGTCGCAGATATGGAGCAACTTCACAGGGCCGCGGGCGGAAAAAATAACTGCTGGACTCTACGAAGATATCCCCTCCGGCTGCGTCAACGTGCACAAGCCGGCTGAATTTTACGAACGTTTCAGGGAAATGCTAAAACTCTACAGGGAAGATTCTCCCGGAAACCACTACAAAATGGTTATTCTGCTGGAAAGCCTGGTGGGACTTACCATAGAAGCGTCAAGAATGGAAAGCATCGCCTCACCCTGCTCCGGCAGCATAAACAAAATTGCAGGAAGAGTACGCAAAGAGCCGCTGAAAAACTGGGATTTCAAACTCGAAGCTGAAAAAAACGCAATGTCCTACAGCAGCTTCCGCAAACAGTTCAAAAAGCTACAGGGCGTTCCGCCATACGAGTTTCAGCTTCAATGCAAGATACTCTATGCCGCAAGAGTTATGGGAAGCCGCAATATCAGCGTAAAAGAAACAGCCGAGTTCTGCGGCTTTACTGATATTTCCAGTTTTTCACGGCTTTTTAAGAAGAAAATGGGAATATCACCCGGTTCGTATCCCAGGCCAAAATACGGAAGTCCTCACGAAGATTCTGTGATTGAGCCTTTGAATTTCAGCTAAAACGACCTATATGTGAATCAAGGATAAAATTTAATCAAGGAGGAATCAAGGATGGGCGGAATATTCAAGGCTTATGACATTCGCGGAATCTACCCGAAAGAACTGAACGAGAAAACAGCGGAAGATATCGGAAGGGCCTTCGTCAAGTTCGTCGGTGCAAAAAAGGTTGTCGTGGGCAGGGACATGCGCCCGCACTCAAAACCACTTTTCGACGCGCTCGCAAAAGGCATAACCGAATCAGGCGCGGATGTTATCGACCTCGGAATGTGCTCAACACCAATGTCATATCACGCAAACGGAAAGCTCCATGCCGACGGCAGCATCATGATCACCGCATCGCATAACCCCGCCGAATACAACGGCTTCAAGCTCTGCCGCAAACAGGCAATCCCGATAAGCGGCGCAACCGGCATAGCCGATATCGAAAAAATAGCGGCGTCCGGCGACTTTGTTTCTTCGGAGAAAAAAGGCTCCATCTCCAAGTATGACATCGCCCCAGAATACAGAAATTTCCTCCGCGCACACGCTAAAATGGACAAAAAGCTCAAGATAGTCGTGGACTACGCTAACTCAATGGGCTCATTCGAGTCGGCGGGCATCGAAGACCTTTTTGAAATAATCCCGCTCTATAAGGAACTCGACGGCACATTCCCAAACCACGAAGCAAACCCGCTCGAACTTGAAACTCTTGATGTTATCCGCGAAAAAGTCAAAGAATCCGGCGCTGATTTCGGGGCCGCGTTTGACGGCGACGCCGACCGCTGCGGATTCATCGACAACGAAGGCAATATCATCCCGATGGACCTTTTCACCGCACTCATCGCACAGGACATCCTCTCGGACGGCCCCGCGACGATTCTCTACGACCTGCGCAGCAGCTGGGCGGTAAAAGAATGCATCGAGCAGAACGGCGGCAAAGCCATAATGTCCAGGGTCGGCCATGCTTTCATCAAGGCGCAGATGCGCGAAAACGACGCTGTCTTCGCCGGTGAACTCTCGGGGCACTACTATTTCAAGGAAAACTTCACGACCGAATCGCAGGGTCTTGCCCTGATAAAACTCGCTAATCTTATCTGCAAAACACATAAAAAAGTCAGCCAACTTGTCGCCCCGCTCAGGAAATATTTCGCAAGCGGTGAGATAAACTCAAAAGTTCAGAACGTAAAGAGCGTGCTGGAAAAGATAAAGACAAAATATGCGGACGGCAGAATGTTCGAGCTTGACGGCATATCTGTTGAGTACTCCAACTGGTGGTTCAATGTAAGAGCATCGAATACCGAACCGCTCATGAGGCTCATCGTCGAAGCAAAAGACAAGGCAACGATGGAAGCTAAGCGCGACGAGCTCCTTGCCATCATTCGTGGCTAGCAAACGGACACGAAGGCAGGCATATATTTTTGCGGCACAGCTCTTTGGCGAGTCTTACGAAAAGCGCGTGATACTCATTGAAGAGCTTTGCGTCATGAGGCAGGTTATCCATGAATAAATCCCGGAGAACGGCGTAAGAAACGTTTTCCGGAGTATTGAAATGGCGGTGCATTATTCTCCGCGTATAGGCATCTATGACAAATGTCGGAAGCCCGAAGGAATAAAGCAGAATACTGTCCGCGGTTTCGGGTCCTACGCCGTTTACCGCAAGGATTGAATCCCGCCAGTAATCGAGATTGGACGGACGTTTTTTCAGCTTATCGTTTTCGACGTTTTCCAGCCACCAGCGCGCGACGTTTGAAAGCCTCACGGACTTCAGCTTGAAATAGCCGGACGGGCGCAATGCCTCTTCCAGCGATTCCCGCTTCATCTCAAGTATTTTTCTGGGACAGAGAGAGTCTATTGTCTTCAGATTAGCGATTGCTTTTTCCACATTTCCCCAGTTGGTATTTTGAGTCAAGACAGCGCCCAGGCAGATTTCCCAAGGTGAGTCGCCGGGCCACCAGTACTGAGGGCCGAAGCATTCAAAAAGAACGTGATATATATTATTTACAAGCTTATTCCCCAATGACGACAGCCTCCAATTCGCGAAAATTTTTCACGGTAAAATCAGACTCGTCGCCGTAAAAGCGGGAACCGGAATTAAAGTAGAAACATGACCGTGCTCCGGCATTTCGAGCACATTCGATATCATGGATATAATCGCCGACAACAAGTGTTTCACCGGGTTCAAGTTCCCATTCCCTCAGGAAACAGCGGACTGTCTCGGGGTCGGGCTTCACGTATTCGTGTTCGCGGGTAAGAACCATATCGAAATCAAATCGGAGTTTTTCAGCAACGCGTGACACACCATCCGCCGAATTCCGGGTAAGAATGCCAAGCATTATGCCTAGTTCTCTGAATTTTTTCAGACATTCAAGAACGCCATCCTTGATTATTATTTTGGATTCAGACTCATATTTTTGTATAAGCGCCCATGCGGCATCCCTCCTGGCCTCCGGCCATGAAGCGATGACGTTGACCATATCTCCATCAGGAATGCCGAGTTCTTTTCTGATGAGGTCAAAGTCTATTGTCGGCACGGTAAGAGTACCGTCCATATCGAAGATGACCGCTTTGAATTTCATGCTGTCCCGAGAGGGTCTGATGTTTTTACGGAAGCTTATTTTACGCTATTCGTAATGCCCGGGATGGGTATACTTTTCCCCATCCAGTGATTGGCATACTGGGCGGCGGACATGAAGAAGAAATAGCCCGCAATAACCATCGTAAGAATGGCGACAAGGGTAAATACCATTGACGGCTCGGCATGTTCATCTTGCTTGTCCTGGGAATCTGCCCCGCCGGGACTTAGCTGTCCTTCGTGCATTCCGGACATCGAAGCCCCTTCAGGTTTCTTAATTACCAGCTTCGTCTTATGTGGATGTGCCTCATCGGCTCCCTCCGCCTGAGTCTGAGCTTCAGGGCTGAGCTGAATAGTCCGTGCCCCTGGCGAGACCGGAGCTGTGAATTCAGCCTTGGTCGTTTGAGAGCCGGCAGTCAGTTTAATTGTAGGAGAACCTGGCTTCAATGTCTCTGGCGCTGGAGTCTGCTGAGTGGGACTGAGCTTTATAGTTGCGCCAAAAGGCTTTATTGCCGCAGTTTCGGTCGCCATCGTTGGCACAAGCTTTATAGTTGCGCCGCCCGTTATCGTCATCGGATTCGGGGTTGGTGTCGGCGTTGCGGCCTGAGTCATAGCTCCAAGCTTGATTGTCTGTGCTGCCTGTGGCGCAGCAGCGGCTGGAGCAGAAATAGTCGACGGCCTAAGCTTGATTGTCTGCTGCTGGGGCCTAGCCACGGCTTTGGCGGCAGTAGCGATTTTCTGAGTGGACTCATCATCTCCTGATCCTGGCACCTGAGGCATTTCCTGCCCGACAGATGTCGGCATTGAAGGAGTAACCAAAGTCTGATCTCCAGAAAAGGACATATTATTGTCGGCGCCTTCCGGAATAAGAGAACCGGGGCGCGTACTAGTTGTTGGCACTTTTTTAAGGGGCTGAGTCCCTGTGTGTGTAGCGTCCGGTGCCGGCTGTCCCTGTTCCGGCATTAGCTGCGGCTTCATAATCGATTGAGGAGAAAGCTTTACGGTGGGGGCCTCTCCAAAACTTTCCGCCTGAATAGTCGGCGCTGACTGAGGAGACATTGGCGCCGGTGCTGGCGCTGAAAATCCGAAGGAAGCTCCAGGAGCTTTTGAAATAGGTTTCAACTTGATGGTTTTTCTCGGTTGCTGTTGCGCTTGCTGATCAGTCATGGTTTTCTCCTGAAATTTACCTGAATTCTAGCCATCTTTTTATATAAACTTCATTAGGTAGTATAGCATTTGGGGGATGGAATGCAATTCAACAATTCTGAAATTTGTGATATTTCCTTGATTTTCTGGTTCGAAGTACTAGCTTCACGAAACGCAAAAAATTTAGAAATCAGGACAATATAACATGATACTAATGATAGACAATTACGATTCGTTCACTTATAACATTGTACAGTATCTGGGAGAACTGGGTTGCTTTCCGCGCGTTGTCAGAAATGACGAAATAAGCGCGGGGAAAATTGAAAAGTCCGATATCAGAAAGCTTATCGTCTCGCCGGGACCGTGTACCCCCGAAAAGGCCGGAATATCCTGTGAGGCAATAAGAATTTGCGCGGGAAAGAAAATCCCGGTACTCGGAATATGCCTCGGACACCAAAGCATCGGACAGGTATTCGGCGGGAAAATCATACACGCTCCCTACCTCATGCACGGCAAGGTCTCAGCCATACGGCACAACTCGAAGGGCGTTTTCAAAGAAATTCCCTCGCCCTTCAGCGCCACTCGCTACCACTCGCTCGTGATAGAAAGAGAAAGCTGCCCCGATATCCTGGAAATCACCGCGGAAACCGACCATGGCGTGATAATGGGAGTAAAGCACAGGGAGCTTGAAATACACGGCGTTCAATTCCACCCCGAGTCAATACTTACCGAACACGGACACAAGCTCCTGAAGAACTTCCTTGACCTTTGATCACTTAAAGTGTATTGCGCCGAAGCAGTCCGGCAAATGAAAATTAAGAGTGCTTACCGGACTCCATGAGGCCCAGTGCGGATGCGAGGTATTGTCGCCGCACTTGTAGAAGTTGGCATGCCACTCTTTTCCTTTCAAATCGCCGAGAGGCCCGGAATATTTCTCTATCAACGAAAACGAAAAAAAGAAGCCCACTGTCCAGTCGGTTTTTTCCTTTATCTCCGGCTCAACAAGCTCAGGCATCGAATGGTATATTTTTATACCGGCAGCATCATCGACAGTAAGTTTAGTCATCTTTTCGAGGCCTTTGCTGGTTCTGCGATGATCTTCGATATAGTAGCAAAGGAAGGAGCCGCCGCAATTGCATTCAAGATTGAAATAACCTTTGCCTGTGTGCGGTTTGAAGAAAAACTCAACACAGCTGTCTTTGCAGACCGAACTCTGATATGTGGTATTGACGCACCTCACGTACTGATCCCTTACGCTGAAAAGACCGTAAATCCCTTTGTCCCCGTAAAGAAGCTTTGCCTTCACCTCGGGCCGATGATCGCTGCTTTCGGGACGGAATACGTCCACGTCGACAACATTTGCCTTTTCCCAGCCATCTTCATTCCATTGTCCGTTTATTGACGGTACAGTTGAGACCCTCTCGACATCATAGTTTTTCATATTTTCTCCAATAATGTTCTCTATCTCGGAGGCTGAATATACACATGGAAAAAAGGATTTTCGAGTGACGGAGAGGAATTCCACGTGTTAAGTTTGTGTTAATTTCATGAATAATGATTTTCAAAATATCTTTTCGGATGGATATTATAAGCAAAACACAAAACAATATTTCAGGAGGGATTCACTCAAATGAGGAATAGGATTATTGCATTGTCTGCCGCGCTTTTGGCATTTCAGCCGGGAATATACACTCAGGACGTAAATTCCAAAAGTAATCTGGATACGCCAAAACATGAACAGACCAAGGATAACTCGGGGTCGGAATCTAGAAAACAGGTTGACGCAGACGATAGCAAAGCACTGGAAAAACTCAAGCTGGATATCCCAAAGTATAAACAAGTGCACACAAGCGCGGAATCTAGAAA
>MHBG01000057.1 GCA_001804785.1 Lentisphaerae bacterium GWF2_45_14 | reverse complement strand
TGATTGAAAAAATTGTCATGGGAAAAATCAATAAGTGGTATACCGAAGTGTGCCTCGTAAAGCAGCCGTGGATAAAAGACGACAAGACCTGTCTCGAAAAACTGAACGGCAAGATAAAAGTAAATAGATTCCTGCGTTGGGAAGTCGGCGAAGAAATCGAATAAGTTCAGATAAAAGAACATGCAAGCCCTCTCTTGAAAAAAGACGAGGGCTTTTTTTTGCCCTGCGCCGAAAAGGAGAGAGTTTAAAAAAAACGTGTTTTTTCATGTAAATGAGACAATATTTATGAAGGTCAGTACGTTAGCTGGGCAAGGTGTTATGATATCAGGAAATAAAGAAAGCAGTGCGGATATTGAGCTTGTACGGTCGTTCATAGAAGGGGATGCTGAGTCGTTTGCCCTGCTCTATGAACGCTATAAGAGGCCGCTCTATTCGTATCTGAACAGGCTGGTGCCGGGGCAACACCAGTTGGCGGATGACATATTCCAGCAGACTTGGATAGAGGCCGTCCGCCAGTAGGAAAAGTTCCGGATGTTCCGAACAGTAGTGATATCCAGAAACATTCGGAGCGAGTATTAATTTTAAATAGAATAACCTCGCCCGGCAGCTGCGGTATTAATATTTTTTATATTTGCAGTTGAAGTTTAGAGAAATTCTGATTTATTATGAAACTTTGGAATGTATCGGGAGTATAAAAAGTAAAAGTTTAGTTATAAACGGTCGTGATTAACGACATAGCATATAATGAAAAGGATGCAACGAGGCGAAAATGAATCGAAATAGTCAAAAGAAACCGCTAAACCCGGCACGGGATATTGCCAGGAACATGAACGCTACAAGCAGAATACTAATCAAAGAAGAGAAAAAATCCCAATGGCCGGGATTGTTGATTGTATCGCTAATCCTTATTTTTACGATTCTGCCAGGCATATTTCTTTACCAGAAACACGGAGAATTGAAACTGCGTCAGGAATTCGAACGCATCGCAAAAATCAAGAAGGAAAAAGAGCTTCGGGAACAAATAGCCGCCGACCAGAAAGCTCGTGAAGAGCAGCGTGTGAAATTTATCCATGAACGGCATAAAAAAATCTTTGACGAGGCCATTGAATATGCCGAAAAAAATATGGATAAGCCGTTGTACTTGACGGCGTATTTCAAGAAGGTCGAGGATTATCTGAAAGGAACTGAATTCGAATCGGACTTCAAAGCCAAATCGGAAAAATTCCTTGCCCGCGCAGAAACCCTTTCCATGCAGAAGAAAGTGGCAAATGTCATGAGTATGCTTGGCAGCGCGGTGGCACCGCTTATCGCAAACAAAGAGTACAGAGAGGCGGCAACTTTCTACCGCGACTATTGCGGCGAATTTGCGTCTGAAAGCAAGTTGGAACGCAGTAAAAAAGCGCTTTATTATCTGGCAATGACCAAGAAACAGGGCAAACTTTCAGATAAAAAGGATTCTTCGCAGTTGCATGATTTTGAAGTATCCGAGTCAGGAAACAATGCCAGCAAAACAAAGGTGCCCACTGCAAAAAAGCCTTCCAGCCAGGAAGATTTTGATCCGAAAAAAATCAGAATGGAGGTGAAGGTAAATACCGACACAGGAAAGGATTCGGATGGTAATACCCAGACAATATATTCGAAGCTGTTGCTGAAAAATTCATCCGATTCGGTTGTCGATGGTTATACGGTCTGCACTTATATAGTATGCCAGGATTTATCGGACAAAAAGAAATTTGCTCTGCAGAAGATAATGTCATGCGATCTTTCACTTAACAACGGAGAATCGACTGAATTGGAAAACGATGCGTTAAGTGTTTATTGCGACAAAGCCGGCAAGAACAAGAAGCTTGTTCCGGTAAAATATGAAGGTTGTATAATCGTGCTGAAAAATACCGGTGGAAAAGCTGGACTTGTCAATTCGAGTTCATCGAAACTGCGAAAAATCGAGCAAAAAATAGTGTCCTTTGAAGAAGGTACTGTTTTCAATAAAGACGGGGTTGTAATAGATCAAAGCAGTTCGGAATCCGGGTCATGAAAATATGCAATTTGTATTGAGAAAAATTTCATAAAGAATATCACTACCGTCCGATAAAAATCAGAACATAAAAGATGGGAAAAGTTCCTGATGTGCCGGGCGGTTCCAGTCCGGTGGTCTTGCGATGGACTGACGCTCATCAATTCTTCCAACTCCTAACTAATCTTCAAAATTGGGTAATTTTTAAACACCCGGACGATCGAGTCCAGTAAAAGTATTTTCATAATATATAAAATAAATATTAGCCACTTTGCCGATTCTCAAGTTGATGTTTACATACACCTCGGGTATAATTTCCTTAAAGCTAAAAAATATACCATAAAAAATAGCTTTAAGATCTTAAAAACACAAATTCTAAAAATTAATATGCTTATTATAAAGTACTTACATCTTTAAAATATGGTCTGACCTCAATCTGTTACTTGTTGGTTCAAGCATTAATTTGAATAATTCCTCTCCGAGGTGTACTTTTATGCGTCAAGGAGGAATGTAATGAATGAAAATGCCGTAAAAAATCCAGGCATTCAGATTCCGGAGGAGCTGGCTGATTTGCTGACGAAATACCCGTTCCCCGGCAAATGTTTGAAAGGAAATATTTGATATGCGACTACAGTTATTGCAAATGACGGACGCTCTCCGAACCGGAATACCATTGATTGACCGCCAGCACGAGGAATTTTTTGAACGTGCCAATACGCTTCTCCGGAAATGTACAACGCCGGAGGCTTTAAATGAAAAAGATATCAATAAAATACTTGATTTTATATGGGTTTATATAATTGAGCACTTTACCACGGAAGAGGATATCATGAATAAATACGAATATTCCTCCTACGGTCCTCACAAACAAGCTCACATGGAATTCAGGAAACAATATATGGCCTATAGAGAACAGATACGGGCTTCGGGTATAACTCCGACCGCTATGCGGGATTTGCTGTTTTTTATGCGGGACTGGTTTTTCAAGCAGATAATCACCCATGATATAAAACTTGCGGATTTCCTTAAAAATAAAATGAAAACTGATAATGGCCTTAAATCCAAGCTCAAAGAACTGCTGTCAAAATTCTTTCCGAATGGTTAAGACACAGGTGTACATGAGATTGAAGACAAGAGAAATAGTTAATGTCTGTTATACTATATTCTTTGATGCCAATTTGCCCCGAAGGCGTATCAAAAGTACATAATTCCGGAACGACAGAGGGATTTCTTCTGTAAAAGCTTATGATACTCAAATTTTGCGGGACTCTTATCTTATGCGCATTGAGGTTTCTGATGATTTTGGGTGTGAGAAGATCATTGGGCATATATCGGACAGTCGTGAGTTCCCGCCTGTTTTTGAAAATATGGAGTCATTCAGGTGCTTCAATCGTAAATTTTGGATTTTCTTCAAGAAATTGCATGAAAATCGGCTTTGAAATTTCGAAGACAGCTTATATTAGTTATTAGGAAAGCATAGGACTGTGTCCTTTTGTTTTAATTTGAATCCTAACCCGGGCAAGGCAGGAACTCTGATGCGTATACTTATAGTCGACGATGACTTTGCGATAAGGAAAGTAATTTCCATCTGGCTCAGAAAAGCCGGTGAGTCCGATATGGCCGAGAACGGGAGAGATGCCGTGGCACTTGCCACAAAGGCTTACGAGGAAGGCAATCCATATGATCTCATGTGCCTTGATATAATGATGCCTATCATGAACGGACTAGACGCCCTTAAGAACATTCGCAAATACGAAAAGTCCAGAGGCATCGAAACGGGCTCCGGGATGAAAGTGATAATGGCCACGGCGGCCTCAAACCCAAAAAGCATAATGGGCGCATTTGACGAACAGTGCGAGGCATATCTAGTGAAACCGATTGAAGAAGAGGAGCTCTTTGCCACTATAAAAAAACTCGGACTTCAGCTTCCCTTCTGACCTAGGGGGCTTCCCCAATGAAATTTGATTTAAATTGAGAGGATTATAAAATGTTTGCTTCAAACCTTACGGATAAATTCAACGAAAAATTTTCTTCGGACGGCAGTATAATATTCGAGCCTGGTCCGGGCGGTCTTCCGCTGATAAGAATTGCCAATTCCAACTGTGCCGCTCTCGTTTCCATCTACGGTGCACATGTAATGAGCTATATTCCGCACGGCTTTGAAGATCTTCTCTGGCTGAGTTCCGAAAGTTTTTATGATGAAGGCAAGCCTATTAGAGGGGGGATTCCTGTATGTTGGCCCTGGTTTGGCGGTCATCCCTCGGACAAGGACAAGCCCGCTCACGGCTTTGCCAGGATCTCGATGTGGGAACTCGTTTCGGTGAAGACCGAAGAGGGTGTTTCCGAAATCGTTCTGGAGCTGACCGATGACGACAAAAGCCGCTTTCTCTGGCCTCAGTCTTTTAAGCTCAGGGCAGTGATAAAGGCGGGAGCGCGGCTGGAAGTCGCGCTGACTACCGAAAATACTTCCCTTGATTCATTCAAGATAACTCAGGCGCTTCATACATATTTTTCCATCAGCGAAATAGGTGGAATCGGCATAAAAGGTTTTGACGGACTCAAATATATAGACACTCTAAAGTCGGCCGATCTGCCCAGGCAGACACAGTATGGGACCATAGGGATTAATACGGAGACGGACTTCATTTTTGTTGACACCCAAGGTTCTTACGTTATTGAAGACCCTGGCTTCAAGCGCAAGATAGATATTGCCAAAAGTGGAAGCAATTCGGCTGTTGTGTGGAACCCATGGGCTGAAAAGGCAAAGAAGACGCGCGATTTCGGGAATGAAGAATATCATTCAATGGTTTGCGTTGAAGTTACCAATACCTCTCAGGATTGCAGAGAAATAGCACCCGGCGCCTGTCACACGATATCGACAGTGATAAGCGCATCAGAGCTTTATTAATTTTTCGTCGAGTATGAGCGGGCCTTTAAGTGTATTTAAAGTAAATTCCTCAAACTCGTGGATAACCACCTTTACGCCTTCGTAAAGGATGTCGTTGATTATTATCTGGGACTTCGAGCTTTTCTTTTCGGCGGGCTGAAGCTCTGAGAGTTCCTCTTCGTACTCCTTGAGTGCCCTGCAGAACTGTTCCTTTTCCGCGAGGTAGGATCTTATCTGGTCTTTCCTCTCCAGGGATTTACCCTTTTCCAGGTTATGCTGTTCGGGTCCGAGCATATTGTCTATTTTTTCTATTTTGCTCTTGATCTCATCTATTGTTTTTTCCAGTAACTCTTTGCGGTCGGCGCTGTAGAAGTCATATCCTGCCCGGAGTACGGTGCTGGTATCGCTTGGCGACCCCGCCCTGTTGACTTCAATAGTTTTAAGAGCTGTGCATTCGCCGCCTGTTATTACGCCGGCGTGGACTGAAGAACTCGTTTTGAGGATGCATTCTACAGCCTCATGTTCTATTATTATATCACCTCTGGCTTCGATAAGCGTATTATAAATTGATTTGGCTTTGAATGTGCCGCCGCATGTGATGACGGACTTGCCGCGGCCCATTATTAATCCGGTTTCTATATTGCTCTCCGAGTTGAGGCAGCATGCCTCTGAGCGGCCGTTTATTTTTATGCCGTGAGGCGCGCTTATGTGGACACCTTCCTTGACGTCCCCGTTTATTTCGATGGAGCCGAGGAATTCGATATTTCTATATTTAACATCCTCATTTATAATGAGTTTTTCGAGGATAGAGAGGGTATTGTTTTCAAAGATGACGTGTCCAGCCTTACCCGCGTAGAGCAGTCCTTTTTCGAGGTTTATGGTTATTCCGTCGCCGAAGATGAGTTTTTCCACAAACCCCTTGAGCCGCGCAATGATCTGACCGGGGATAACATTTTTCAGAAAATCAATTTTGTCGGGTTCCGTGTTCAGCATCTCCGTGTGGCCGTTCTCCAACTTCCTGTTTACCGAAAAAATTATGCGTCCATCCTCTTCGCTGATAATGGGGACCATTTCGAAATAAACAAAGTGTTCATGTGGGGGAGCATCTTTATTTTCTTCTTTGCTCTCCGGATACGGAAAGCCTAGAAGGGTAAGTTTTTCTTTTATTTTTTCCCTGCTTATGGGTTTTAGTATGCAGCCCTGGCAGTCCTTGACTGATTTGTAAAGATGTGTTTCGTTTGAAAAAGCCGTTATCATGATTATCCTGGCTTTTTTCTCTTCCGTCAGTTTTTCCGACCTTTCGAAGCTTCTTATTGCCTCAAGAGTTTCCTTGCCGTTCATCTCAGGCATGGCAATGTCGAGGAAAACCAACTCGAACGGCTTCTCTTCTCGAAGTGCCTTTTTGTAGGCGTCAAGGGCTTCCTGTCCGTCAGAGGCCTGAGTGCAATCACCCCAGCTTCTTAGCATTATGCAGAGAAGGTTCCGCATGAACCGGGCATCGTCGGCTACCAGTATCCTCATATCTCCACAGCATATTTTGTTCAGAAGGATTGTTTTCCACGACTTTGACATTAATTTAACAGAATAATCCGTTGATACAAATTTAAAACGCTTCTGAGGTAATAATATATGACTGAAAGCATAGCTCCTTTCTTCAAAAATGAGCTCGGGACAAAGCCCGAGGCGGTGTCAAGGGCGCCTGGGCGCCTGGAAATTCTCGGCAATCATACCGATTACAATGAGGGACTTGTTCTGAGCGCGGCAGTGGGGCAGGCGACTGAATTCGCCATCCGTCGCAAGCCCGGGAGAAAATGCACGATGCGCGATTTTCGCGACGGGAGCACAGTTGAGTTCGACCTTGACCATATAGAAACGCCAGTCCGGGGCGACTGGACGAACTATGTAAAAGGCGTAATCGTCCAGCTCCGGAAGCGCGGTCATGAGATTGGCGCGTTTGACGGCGCGATATTAAGTACCGTCCCGCTGTCTGCCGGAATGAGCAGTTCGGCGGCGCTGGAAATATCGGCGTGTTTTGCGTTTTCCAAGGTCTTCGGGATAAAACTTGACGGCAGCGAGTGGGCCAGGCTCGGGCAGGCTGTCGAAAATCAGTATATGGGCGTGGGCACCGGGCTTCTTGATCAGTTCAGTTCCATTTATGGCAAAAAGGACAGCCTCATATACTGTGATTTCCGTACGGTAAACGTACTTCGCACCGTTAAAATGCCGTCCGGCTTTGTCATCGTAGTCGCTAACTCGATGATAAAACATAACCTTGTTGACTCAGAATATAACGAACGGCGTGCGTCCTGCGAAAATGCGGCGCGCATCCTTAAAAAAACATATCCGGAGGTCAACGCATTGAGAGACGTAAGTCCTGAAATGCTTGAGAATGCCTCTAAAAGCCTCGCCAAGCGCGATTATATGCGCGCCGCTCATGTCGTGGGCGAGAATGACAGGGTTATCCGGGGAGTCAGCGCCCTTGAAAGGGGCGATATAGCGGCGTTCGGAAAGATGCTTTACGAGTCACATCAAAGTTCAATGAGCAACTTTGAGAACAGTTGTCCGGAACTGGACTGCCTCGTCGAACTTTCGACATCGCTTCCGGGTTGCGCCGGGGCAAGACTCAGCGGCGGCGGATTTGGCGGCATTTCGATTCATCTTGTAGAGGCCGCAACCGCCCAGGAATATTGTGAAAGACTAAAAACAGCGTATCGCCTTCGCACCGGAAAAGAAACGGAAACCATCGTCTGTTCCATCGGTGATGGCGCGTCCGTAACTTAAAGAAAGCGTAAAAAATTATGAAACACAGGCTGGCCGACCTTATAGAATATCTTTCGGTGCCGGCTTTTGTCTTTTCCCTTACACGCTTCAGGATACTTGCTTCCAATTCCTTGATGATAAAGAGCTATGGGCCTACGCTTTCGGAGAAGCTTCCGCTTTTGATCCATGGGACGCTGAGTTACAGTAGCAAGCCTGTCTATCTCAAGATGTCTCATAAGTATCCGGTTCCGGAAATACATGTCTGCAAAGAGAAGGATGCCTCGTTTGTTCTCATGATGTTTTCTAAAAGAACCGGAATCGTTTTTGAAATGCTGCATTTTCACAAAAGCCCCCTTCTCGGCGGGAAGAAAGTCTCATCGGATGATATTTCACCCTTTCATTTCAGCTACATGTTTAATTTCGTTTCCGGAAAGTGGAACTATGCCGATACTCAGACGCTTGAAAAACTCGGCCTTATTGAGGATGCGGCATCCTCTTCCTTCGACTGGCGCAGAATCATCCTTGAGGACGATATCCCGCTTTACGATAATACCATGTCAGCCGTTCGCCAGTATGGCGGAAATCATGAAATTCAGTACAGAATAAGAAGTGCTTCGGGAAAGATTATCAATGTTCAAGACTATTGCAGCCTGACATGTCCCGATGGCAAATGGCCTGTCCTTGTCGGCAGTATAATCTGTACCGGAACTTCCACTCGCGATATTTCATCAATCGAGAGGCAGATTCTCACGGGACGGCTTGTCGGCGGCATGATTCATGACTTTAAAAACCTTCTCGGCGGCATCCAGAATTATATCGAATGGACGATATCGCTCACCGATAATGAGGATATAACCAAGGCACTGCGCAAGACAATGTCCTATACCGAACGCGCTACCGTTCTTATAGCCGGAGCCCTGAAGGCCAGTTCACGGCCGCGTGAAACAAAAATCCAGAAAATCCAGCTGGGCGAAATAATCCGCGACTGCGAAGAGCTTATCCGCCACATGCTGCCGTCTTCAATAAATATAGTTATAAAAATAGCGGACGATCTTCCACCCGTGTACGGCAAACGCTCATTCCTGAGCGATATGCTCCTGAATCTCTGCGTAAACGCCAGGGACGCCATGAAGGAAAAAGGGGCATTCCTCCTGATTGAGGCGGCCCTTAAGCAAAATACCGGAGAAGGCGGCCCGGCTCAAAATTTCATTTGCCTCAAAGTCGAAGACGACGGATGCGGCATGTCGAAAGTCGGCCAGAAGGAAATTTTTGATGCCTTCTACTCCACCAAGGAAAACGGCGCCGGACTCGGCCTCTGGATGGTGAGAGAAGCTGTCCGCGCGTTTGACGGGCACATAGAGCTTTCGAGCAACCCAGGAAAAGGTACGTCTTTTGAAATACTTTTCCCGGTGGTCGAGAGGGACTTCCCGGAAGAAACATTCGAAGAACCGGCTCCGGCCGGAACAGTGGAAAAAATATCTCATGACACTTTTTCTATTTCAGGCCCGAAAACGATATTCTTTGTCGAGGATGATCCCCTTATCCGCGGCAGTGTGTCGAACTGGCTTGAGGCCTTCGGTTTCAATCTGATAGTATGTTCCGACGGTTCCGACGCATGGCGCGTTTTCAAAAAGGAAAAGGACAATATCGATGTCATAATTCAGGATCTTATTCTTCCAGGACGCAAAGGCGATCAGCTCTTGGTGGATTTTAAAGCTCTTTCTCCAGATATCCCTGTCATAATAGCCAGTGCCGAGCCCGACGAGGACCAGATGGAAGTACTTATGAGAAAAGGCGCGGCTGCAATACTTTCCAAACCCTTCAGAATGGAGGAGCTTGTCAGAATTCTCAGCGCAGTCATAAGGAAATAAAACGCTACAAATCTCGCTTACGCTAATTCCAAAAAAAGTTTACCGGACAGTAGTGAATAGAAAGAATCAAGCAATATGGATATGGCTACAAGACGAGATTTTATTGCTACAGTATTAAAATGTGGACATCAGCATTATATGGGTAAAACTCCCGATAGTGTTTGTTCTAATACCAAGCTTAAGGAGGTTGACGGAGGCTGTGGAGAACATACCACAAGCTATGGAGGAACTGATCCAGACCCCGATGAATCTTGTGGGAGGACTATCAATGGCAGCACTGCCACGGATGCAAACTGCTCCTCGTCGGAGACTACTGACAGTGCTTGTAATAGCAGTAGAGCAAATTCTGCGACGACTTCTCCTGACGAACGTTGCAGCAATACAGATATTGACGAAGCATGTGGACATTATGATAAAGACGAATCATGCGGAAATGGTAATCAAGATGAAGCATGTGGAAAAACTAGCGTTTTCCCTGGTTATGCTACAACGGATTATGATAATAATTGCTATTTGGGCACTATTGATCCTGATAATTCAAATGACCCTAATAAAGGAAATTAAAATGATTAAAAATTACGCCTGTTTGAAGTTGTTGTTTTGGGTACTTATTGCGAATATCATTTTTTCTATGAATTCTTCTATTCAGGCTGAAGATATTTCTGATGCGCAAAAGTTGTTTAGTGATATAAAGCTAGAACTAGCCAAGTATAAGAAGCTTGAGGGAAAATATCCGAACCTGCATGTATATCGTTTGAAAGGGAATAATTATGGTGAGTTTGCAAATTATTTTAGGGTAAACAAAGAATATACTACTTATCTCCATTCTTTAAACCAAGTTCAGCAAAGGGATTTTTTGGAATATGATAAACTATTGCAGAGGAGAAGTATCAAGGATTTTTACTCTAAGAATAGCTTTAAAGAAATTACAGAATTATTAAAAGAAAATTTTCCGCAAAATAAAGAATTGTTAACTTTTCTTAAATACTTCGATTTGGAAAAGATGCAACTCACATCGTTAGAAGAACAGCGTTTAGATTCTTTAGAAAACAAGTAAAACAGCCGCTCTTCATGGACTCTTATATTGTACATATAAATTTTTTGGGACTGTTTAATTTTTATAGCACTGCCTTGTTGATTATAGAAGAGTCTATGAGGCCGGTGAATCTACAAATCAAAAGTCTAATAAACACTTTATATGAAATTAATGAAAGAGAATCTGATTTAAATAAAAAGAATGAAGTAACAAACTTTATTAAAGGTATTTACAACCAATTGCCAAGTAATAATTTAGCACGAAGACCACTTGCGTATTATTATCGCTTAAAACTATTTGAAAGTTGTTTAAGTGATCCTAAATCCAAGGAGATTATTAAGAAAAAGTTGAAAAAGCATATAGCTTTGCGCAAAGCTATTATCCCACTGTTTGTCAGGAATGAGGCGACTCGTGGAGATATTGACAGTTTTGTAGAAAAGTATGAAAGCCAACTTGATTACAATGATTTTGATAAATATTGGCCGGCATTGGAGAAAATCAGTAAAAACTTAATTCCGGATTTATTTACAAGTCTCGGTCGGCCTAACTTGCAACTTTACACTGCTGAACAGATAGAGAACAGTAAACTTGCTGCTCAATGCTACATAGAATGTTTTTTTACGCCCAACCTTGATTTAAATCGCACAAATCAGGAGAGCCAAGAGAACAATTAAGAGACTATAAAAAACTAAAAAGCGGAGGCTTGTTATTATGATTAATAAAATAAAAATTAAAACCATTTTGGTTATCTTGCTATTTGTGAACATTGTTGCTTTTGGGACTTCGTCGTCAGAAAATAAAATTGCTGCAATTAAAACAAAGATAGGTAAGTTCGAGAAAATAAAAGAGAGTACCCAGCGTGAATATGGTACTGTTTTCATAAAAAAAATTATATTAAAGACTAGCTTTTACGCTCGGTTTGCTGATTGTTTTAGACCTGACACCAAAATTTTTGATAATTATGCAAGATCCTTAAAGTCCGACATGCAAAGGGAATACAGGGAATATTATGTTTTGAAACTGAGGAAACAATTTGAAGAACAGCTAAGAACTAAAGAGTTAGTCCAGGCAATGACCCTTGGTGGAGTAAAAAAAGAAGATCTGGAAAAACAGTCGAGTTTGTTTTCTAGATTACTAGCTCCTTTGTCAGAGACAGAAATAACGCGACTGAATGCCCTTGCGTCAGAATTGAAGAATTCGTATCCGGAGCGCCAACTTGCAGGAGAAGATGGGGTATTTTTGTATTATAAATTTGAATTCTTGTTCCAAATGAATTGTACTATGCTTGAGCAAATATTTGAGAAAGAAAACAAGTTGGCTACTGAATTGACCTACTCAATAAATGAATTAAAAGCAGAACGCAAGCAGTTAACATCTAATAAAGAAGAAGCGGGAAAAATTGATAGTTTTATTAAAACTATTCCACCAATAAGCAAACATCGCTTGTCAGGACTCTCGCATGCAGAAATAAGCCCTGAAATTAGTCATTATTATAGGATAAAAGCATTTCAAGATAACATGGATGATCCTGAATCTAAGGAAGTTATTAAGGAACAATTGAAAAAGCATATAGCTTTGCGCAAAGCTATTATCCCACTGTTTGTCAGGAATGAGGCGACTCGTGGAGATATTGACCGTTTTGTAGAAAAGTATGAAAGCCAACTTGATTACAATGATTTTGATAAATATTGGCCGGCATTGGAGAAAATCAGTAAAAACTTAATTCCGGATTTATTTACAAGCCTCGGTAGGCCTAACTTGCAACTTTACACTGCTGAACAGATAGAGAACAGTAAACTTGCTGCTCGATGCTATCTGGAATGTTTTTTTACTCCCTATCTTGATTTGAATAATAAGTAAGTTATGTGCCGTGTAATAAAATAAAAAAAATCAGTATAAAGTTTGCTGTTCATCTACAACAGGGAAATACTCGAATTATTCTCGTTAAGTTGATGAACAAAAGTGAAACGAGGGACAGGTCTGCTGGAGGGACAGGTCTGACCATGTTTTAAAATTGTAAGTCATTTATTGTCAAGATATTTATATTCGTTTTTTACCAAAAACAGCCCTTAGAGCTATTTTTTACCCATTAAAAAAATCGTATAAGAGTTTTTTTTGTCATCGTGTATAATTTCCTTAAAGCTAATAAATATACCATAAAAAATAGCTTTAAGACCTTAAAAATGCAAATTTAAAAAATTAAACCTAAAATATGGTCTGACCAGAACGAGAAAATATAATTCCGCGTGATACGCAAAAGTTGGTCTATCATTCCGGCTGCTTATTTTGCAGTCTTCTTTTCAAGAAGGTCAAGTATTTCAAGGCGCGCCTTTTCGGCGGCGGAACACGCACTGTAATTATCCTGCCAATTAAGCCAGTATTTGGCACTCCCCGCCTTCTTCGCCGCCTCTTCGATGGCATGGGACGCAATGGATGTGCTTAAATTCTTTTCTTTGCTCCCGGACTTCAACATCAGGAGATATTGATAATCCTCGATTCCCTCGCGAAGGGCTTCAAGCTGTTTTGCGGGGGTTATTGTCGTGGGCGTAATATATACGGGGCTGTAATCATAGCCGGAGGGAATGGAATAGGGGTTCCAGTTCGATGCGCATGTCCCGATATCCGCAAAACTCCAGAAGCCCGAACCGATAGCCCTCCCGGCAAATGCCTGCCACGGCTGAAGCCTGAAATAAGCAGGGTCGAATTGACGCACCGGCTCTGAGTACATATAGAACCAGAACTCTGTGCCGCCATCAATCCTTTTTTGAAAATATGACTTTATTTCCTTCGGCAACTCAAAAATATAGTCATTCATTCTTGTAGATATAATATCCATATAGGCAAGGGTTTCCGATGCGTATTTCATGTAGCCTTCTTTCGTCATCATTGCCGGATCGCAGAATAATGTAACGCCTGTGTCGACAGATTTAACCGCTTTTGCCCAATGCTTCAGAAACTTGTAGTGATCGGGGGCCGAAGGCTCGTCAAGAATGTTAAACTGCAAATGCGACGGCTTGATTCCTTTCGAGGAAGCGTGTGCCGCTATCTCTCTGACCCACTGGCTTACCACTCTTTCGAATTCAGGCGTCCCGGCACTTTTACCAGCGAGGGCTTGTCCTACGGACTGCTCGAGGTAGATGTGATAAATCTCCGCACCCGGCCAAAGCGCCACCCACCTGTCGAAAGTCGAAAAATCAAGCTTTTTAATTATATCGCCTCGGGCGTCGACATCTTTTTCCGAAGGCAGACCCGCGACAGCCGCTGATGCCGTCGCAACAGTTACAAAATGTTTTTTCATCAAATCGACAGCCTGGGCAGCATTCCCGTCCGTTATTCCGTATTGAGGCGGCAAAAGATAGTCCCACACCATGGTCTTCAGTCCCGGTTTTTCAGAAAAGGTCATAGAAGAAACCGTAAGAGTAAGGGGAACGGTACCTTTCCAGTCCCCGCCGGAAAAGGATATCTCCGCTTCATATTTTCCTTGCTTGACCGAAACGGGATTGAACGAGAACCACAATTGTGTAGTCATCCCGGCCTCGGCTGTCGTCTCATAAACCTCTTTCTCGGGCTCTATTTCGACAAGCGCGGAGAAATCTATAATTTTCTCTCTGGTGTCGATACCACAGACTTTGTATATCTTCATATGCGTCTGGTCCGGGAGTCCCTTCACGCTAAAGCTTATCTTGCGCTTTTTATCAGTGCAGTTGCTTATGTTGAGAGTATCGGCCCGGTATTCGCCGTTCATAAGCCTGACATTTACAGCGGGGGGCTCATCTGATGGCGCCGCGAAAAGAGAAAGCCTTTCGTAACGGTCTTTATGGCGCAGGATAATACCCTTGAAGCCGCTGCGGTTTAATATTACCGAATGCATGGCTATTATTCTTTCGTGAAGTCCGTTCAGCGGGATTACGGCTGTCACGGTTGCGGGAGTACCTTTAAATTCAAATTGGGAAACCTCATTCCAGAGGAGCTGAAGTCTCTCTTTTATGGTCGGGCCTTTTTCCCCGGGAAGGGGTGAAAGCTTTCCTGTCATTTTCTCAAGCTCGATTATATCTGAAAACATTCTATTCTTCATACCTTTCGTGATCAGAAGTCTCTCAAGGGAATCACCCGATACTTCGCGCCCCGGGTCCTTATTTTTAAGGAACTCAGAGGGGCCGGAATAGACTTCTATTTCATCGCAGAAAAAATAGAAACCGGTAGGGAAACAACGAAATTTTATGTAACGGCCTCTCGTCCTGAGTTCGTCATTTTTATAATTATAAATGCCGTAAACTCCGGAACGGAAGGGGAAACTGTAACGCTTTGTCTCCGTAAGGTCGGCGACATAGTAAAATTTGCTATTGTCATCGCTCACAAGCATTTCAAGCGCGCCCGGCCACAAAACGCTCTCTCTCCCTGCGGCGGTTCTTATGGAAGCTCCCGATATCGGCTTAATCTCCCCGAGGTCGATACTGATTTCCACGGGCTTTTTGAGTTTTTTCCACCCGACAGTTCCCTTTTGTGTCCAGAAGTAGAAATCTCCGTCCGCCGTGGCACGCTGACAGTACCGTCCGTCCGTAAGCTGTTTACTGTCGGCTGGGTCACTGCAAAGCTTGTAGCTGGGCGGTTCACTGAAACTGCATGGTTTATTAAGCGCGACATTTTCGGGTGTAAACTCCGGAAGAAGCACACCCGTACATCCCGCCAATAGGGCCGATGAGATTAAAAGTAGTATTCTCTTCATATCAAACCAATGAATATCATGGGTATTCGAAACCGTCCGGGTGGAGCGTATCGATGCTGCACCATGTCATTTTCTTCAGGAAATCGGATATTGCCTCGTCAATTGTCTTCCGGACTATGCCTTCGGGAATCACGCTGTAGAATCCTCGGCTCTGGTCGTGATTGCCTTTGTTGCTTTCCAGAAGCTGGAGCTTTACGGGCCCTTTTATTTTGTAAGGCTTTATGGATCTCCTTGCCTTGAGTCCTTTCTTAACGCCGTCGTAGATCATTTCACGGGAGCGTTCGGGCATTACGCAACGACCCATGTAGGGACTCAGCGACTTTTTGACGGCGGCGGCCTTTATCGACGGTATCTTGGCCTTGACCTCGTCCGTCACCATATCGTCACCGCTGATGAAGACTGTCGGGACTCCGTGGTCTCCGGCAATCGCGGCCGCCATACTTGCTTCGCTCAGGAATATTTTGCCATCGTTAACGTCCCACTTTGAGTGCTGGAGAAGGCCTTTCGGAGTCCCGGCCATCGGATGCATTCCGACGAGAACCATCGCGTCGAAGGATTTATCCAGCTCCGGAAGCCAGTGGGGACCGCTGGCGTTTTTTCCGTGGATGATTTCACAACGCGGATCGAGCTCTTCGAAGATTATATTGTAACCGCTTCCGTGGTTGTCGTTTATGACTACTTCTGATGCGCCGGAATCGAATGCCGCTTTTACGGCCGCGTTCACTTCACCTGTCAACAGTTTGTACATTCTGCGGCGATGCTCGTAATTTTCATAGGACACTTCTTTTCTGGATTCGAAAAAAACGTTCCCTGCCACGCCTTCGATATCGGTCTGTATATACACCTTCATTGCCTATTCTCCCAAAATAGTGATAAAAAGAATAATAAATGAAAATCATACTCTTGTATTTTACTAAATGCAAATCAATTTGCATAAGCGTGCATAACTATGGAGGTTTTTGAACCAATGCTGAGTTTCGCTGAAGAAATATATCTGTTGGCGCTCGACGAGGAAAAGGGCAAATTTGACATTCCTTCAAAGGAAACTGTTTTCGACAATGTGATAATAGGGGCGGTACTTGCCGAGCTTTCATTCCTGAACAAGATAGACAATGACCAGGACCTCGTCTATATCAATGACCAGACCATGCCTGGCAGTCCAGTACTCGACTATGTGCTCGACTACATGATAAAGATGAACATGGACAAGTATAAGATATACGACTGCATACGAATACTCGCTCCGAAAGCGGAGGAAATAGAAAAGAAAATCACCGATGAACTCGTATCGAAAAAAGTCCTGAAGAAGGTCAACAGGAAATTTCTTTGGTTTTCGGGAAGCCCCCGCTATCCGGTGATAGACAACCACGAAATAAAAGATGTCGAGACGCGCCTGCGTGAGATTGTCCTCGGCGACGAAATCCCCGCCCCGCGCGACGCCATACTTATCGGACTAGTGAATTTCTGCGGGCTTTTCGGCGAGATTCTTTCCTCAAAAGAACTTAAGAGATGTCGCGAACGCATCGACACGATATCCAAATTCGAGCTGATAAACGGAAAAATCCTCCGCCAGATAGAACACGTCAAAAACGAACAGTAAACCTCGCATGGTACGAAGTGATTTCATGAAATTGAAGATCATAGCCTGTAAGGTTTTTCAGTACGAACTGGAATATTGTTCGAAATCCTGCGCCGAACCGCCGGACATCGAGTTTCTGGAGATTGGCGAACACGCTCATCCCGTTCAACTCCGAGAAAAGCTCCAGAAGAAAATCGACGAAATCGCATCCGCCTCTGAAACTTACGATGCCATCGCGCTTGCCTACGGACTTTGCGGGCGGGCAGTGGACAGACTCCAGGCGCGCAGGGAAAAACTTGTCGTTCCGCGAAGCCATGACTGCTGCGGGATACTACTAGGCAGCCGCAAAAAGTTTGAGGAATATTTTCGTGAGATGCCAAGCACCCCATTCAGTTCGCCCGGCTACGTCGAAAGCGGCAGCTACTTCTTTCAAGACGGCGAAATGCTTATGGGCGATGGATATCAGGCGCTTGTCGAACAGTACGGCGAAGACAACGCGAAGTATATTTACGAGTCCATGCATCCGAAACTCGACGGTATCCTTCAGCCCGTGTATTACATCGACACGCCAGAAATGTCTATGCCGGGACTCATGAGAAAATGTATGGAAAAAGCAAAAGAGGAAGGGCGCGAATTTAAAATACTCGAAGGAAATCTGCGGTTAATTACGATGCTCTTGAATGGCCCCTGGCCCGATGAGGAGTTTCTGACCCTGCCGCCAGGCAAATCAATCCAAATGACCACCGACTGGGACAAAATCATTACCGCGACGGATTAGATTTTTTTCATTTCGACGCACCACAGACAACGCGAAAAGTCATACATGTTCCTGATATCTTCTTTCTTTCCGGGGTCGGGATACAGGAAAGCTTCCGATAAAATGTCAAAACCCTCAAGGTTTTCCAGGACGGTCTCTCTACTTAATCCGCGTCTGCGGTTGAATTCCAGGAAAGAATCCCTCCCTATCGAAAAACTCCCTATAAAATATCCGCCCTGTCGAAGTACCCTTTTTACTTCCTTCAACGCCTTTATGCTGCCCAGCGGGTCCAGCTCTTCTTTGAAAAAACCAAGACCGACTGTTTCAATAAATGAAAAACTTGAAAGAAAATCAAGCGAATTGTTCTCATAGTCCATTTTTCGTATATCCGCCTGAGAACTCCTGTATGATTTGACCGGACATATGGTCGAAAGAGCCGCCAGAAGTTCTTCGTCCGAGCCGAAATCAATAATGGATTCAGGCTTATTAGCAGATATTTTCGAAACCGCCCAGGAATTCTGTTCGGCGATATATTTCGGCGCTGCTTTTTCTTTGAGAAAGGGCGGAACAATCCTTACACCATGACTTTCCGCCGAGGGCATCGAAAAATATTCCAGATAGTCTTTTCTGAACCTTTCGAAGCTGTCCGTCCCGAAAACCGCCGGAAACTCTCTTTTTATCTTGGAGAAGAAATCGCTTAAAATTATTCTATAAGGTTCGGTCATAAAATTTGCAGGACAATCGGACGGGTCATTCCTATTTACAAGCCTGAAATCGCCGGACATAATGGACGGATAAAATCTATCGTCATATATCCGGGTATCCGCCTTATAGCCGTTTTCATAATATTTGAGAAGTTCGTCTGGAGTCATTTCCTTTCCGCCGTCGTAGATGAAATTATAACATTCTTCCTGCACCCTGTTGACTGTTATCAGGCTTCCCTTCGCCTCATTGAATGAAGCCATAAGCTCAGGAGCATCGGCATCATAAGATCTCACAGCGTAACAGGACAATGCCTCGAAGCGGCTCGGATGGCCCCAGTTGCTACTGGGCATTCCCTTCCAGTGCGGATGTTCTATGACGCAGGAATCAAGGAGTGAAATTATTTTAAGAACATAGTCCCTGCGGTATATTGTTCCGCATACTTCAAAGGGATAAACCCAGTCCAGATGTTCATACATGGCCCCTTTCCATTTCCATAGGAGAAATGGTTCCTCGGAAATGAAGTGAGGCCTCATTGATGGAAGGCCGTACATCGCCGAATGAGTGATCTCCATGCCCAGCCGCAGTGAAAATCCGAGAAGTGCGGGATTTTCATCAAACGCTTTGCATATCAGGCCGGTGTCGAAGGGCTTTCGGTAAATCCAGTCGTCAACGCCGAACATAACAAATTGCGCCTGATTATTTTCCAGGCATTTTGTTACACTTCTTCTGAAATTCTTTTCCGGAATAAATTCGACGTCGGGAAAGAGGGTAATGAGCGACTTGTACGCATTTTCATACCTCTCGTTTCCAGACTTATAAAGGACAGTTATTTTTATTGTATTGGAAGAATTTTTTATAAGGGTTTCGAGGTATGCTTCAAGCTGAAGCGGTCTGTCTTTTGAAAAACACAGACATGCTATGGCTCCGCTCCGGCCTTTTTCAGTTTCCATTTACAACTCTTTTTTTTGTTGCATAAGTATTATTCGGAGATGCCATAGACGACTTTGACAAGAATGTTAAGCATGTCCCTCGGCCGCAGCGGGTTTCTTATTGATTCGTTCGAAATTTTCTTTGCTCTTTCAATTTCGGGAGAAGGCTCGCGTTTTTCCGGCAGCACCGCAATGAATTTTATAAAATCTTCGTAGCTTGACCTTATTTTTTCCTGAATATCAAGCTTTGTCGCCGGATCTGACGAGTAGTCCGTCAGAATTACGTCCGGCGGGGATGATTTTATCAGACTTAAAATCTCGTCCTCCGTCTCAGCATAAGCTATGGAATAACCCTGTTTAACAAGAGCCTTTTCCATGTTTTCCTGAAACTTTTCTCCTAAAACAAGAAGTTGATGCATTTATTTCCTCGTTAGTGCAGCCATAATATAGCGTATACTTTACTCAATCTCAATACATTCTTCAGAGCATTTGCAAAAAATGGTCGAACAGACTATCTTCAGTAGGCATGTTTTGAAAGGAATATTAATGGATAAGATATACATCAGGGACTTGAGTGTAAGGACTTTGATCGGTACCTATGAATGGGAACAAGAACACAAGCAGGATTTGATTTTCAATATTGAACTTCGCTCTTCGTTGCGCGAGGCAGGCATTGCGGACGACCTGGATAGAACGGTGAATTATAAAGAAGTAAGAGATAAAATAGTTAAACTTGCGGAGGATTCATCGTATAAACTTATCGAGGCACTGGCCGAATCAACCGCTGAAACATGCCTTGAATTTGAAGGGATTGAGTCGGTAAAAATAACTCTCGACAAGCCGGGCGCCCTTCGTTACGCGAAAAGCGTCGCCGTGGAAATAGAAAGATTCAAACAAAAATAAACGTAAAAAACTGAGTATCCGTCAGACGTAAGGAGGGATACTCATAAACGCGTTTATCTGGTCTATAAGCTGAGCAACTTCCCTGCCGACCGCATCCAGCTTCGAAATATCTTCAATACGCTCTGAGCAGCGCCTCAGCTCTTTCGGCGAAAGGATTTCTTTGAAAAGGTCGCAGTTATGTATGAGACTTATTAGTACGCATTCGCGCGGATCTGGAATTTCGTCTCCGAGTACGATTTCTCTCAGGCGCGTTTCAACATCGGTTATTTCGCGGCTGTCTATGATGGGGTAACGTCTCTGCGGGAATATCCAGAGGATTTTTTCTTCAACTTTTTTGAGTATCCCGTGAGCGATAAGGTTTTCAAGCACATAGTTTTCTATATCCAGCGCCTTTGGCAGGAGTACCTTCATGCAATGATAGAGCGGAGCTTTGCCGTCGGATATCTCATTCTGAAGAATTTTTATGACTTCGTCGAGTATCCTGTTTCCGGTCGGTTCCTTGCTGGTAAGGTAGAGCATCTCGGTGTCGGTATCGATTCTGCCCATAAAGGAAAGCTCCGAAAGGACGGCCCCTGCAAGGGCGGTGTTGAGAACGGTTTCCTTTGAGGGGATAATGATTTTCCCCGAAACATCATCAAGCGCCAGCAAATATATTTCCTCTGCGAAACTCAGCATTATATCAAACTCCTGGTTAGTGAATATCCGTGCCGTACCATAAGTTAAGACAGCCGAAAATACAATTCATCAGGAAAGAGAAGGCTTAAGAAAAAGGAATTCAATCCCACCAAAAGCCCTCATTTTTGATATTTTCCATAGCTCAGGCTTCGCGAAATCAATGCTTTTTTGCCCGCTTTGCGGAAGTTCCCAGATAAGAATGGAATCCAACGCCCACGATGCGAGATCTCTGTCAGCAGTAAGTTTTGAAAAATATTCTGCGGAAACTTCGTATGGCGGATCACAGAAAATAATGTCAGGCAGAGGAATGCTAGGAATGAAAGATGAGATTTTTAGAGCATCCGACTCTATGACTTTCAATTCTGATTCAACCCCGGCCTTTCTGACCTTCTCGATATTTTTCCGGATAATTCGGGCGCTCTTAGCGGAATTTTCAACAAATGTGACACATGCCGCGTTTTTGCTGGCCGCTTCAAGACCAAGCCCGCCAGAACCGGCGCAGAGATCAAGAATTGTCAATCCGGAAAGATCGCCTAGACTGTCGAAAAGCGCCTGACGCGACCTGACCGCCGTAGGCCTTACGGAAAGGCCCGGCGGTACCGTCAATATTATTCCCCTCGCTTTTCCGGCTGATATCCGCATCGGGAACTCTTTACCTTAATTTTCCTCTTCGGGGGCTTCTACAGGGGTTTCGGGGGGTGCTGATTCGGTTGGAGCAGTTGACTCAGTGACGCTTTCAGCAATATCTTCCGCGGCTTCGCCTGTTTTAGTGAAAGTGTTCTTCACATCGCTGCCGGTCTCCTTGACCGCCCCAGAAACGCTGGAATAAACATTGGTCGCTCTGGCCGACGCCCTCTCAACAATACCCCTTCCATACTTCGCGCCAAAAATAAAGACCGAGATGACGAGCACGATGAAAAGCAGACAGCCGCATCCACCTATATATAGTTTCTTTTTAAACGTAAGCGGACTCATAGTCATTTTCTCCTTCTATTTACCCCGTGTTGTCAGCGAATATAGTGAGCGAAAGCAACACAGCCTGTGTCCGGGCATTGCCCGTCTATTCCCATTCGATTGTGCCTGGAGGCTTTGACGTAAGGTCGTAAACGACCCTGTTTATGCCTCTGACCTCGTTTATTATCCTGTTGGATATCGTACCCATAAGTTCATAAGGCAGCTTGACCCAGTCGGCGGTCATGCCGTCCATGCTGTCAACCGCGCGCAGGGCTATTACGTTTTCGTAAGTTCTTTCGTCTCCCATAACTCCCACGGTTTTGAGCGGCAGAAACACGGCGAAGGTCTGCCATGTCTTGTAATAGAGGCCTGCCTTTTTCATTTCATCAACAACTATCGAGTCCGCTTCCTGAAGTACCTTTACGGCCTCCATCGTAACTTTCCCGATTATTCTCACCCCTAAGCCCGGGCCGGGAAAAGGTTGGCGAAGAATTATCTCGTCGGGCAGTCCGAGACAGCGGCCCACTTCTCTTACTTCATCCTTGAAAAGCTTCGCGAGCGGCTCGACGAGCTTAAGGTTCATTTTTTCAGGAAGTCCGCCAACGTTGTGATGGCTCTTTATCATGGCGCTCGGGTTGCCGTCTATCGGGACGCTTTCAATGACGTCGGGATAGGTTGTGCCTTGCGCGAGAAAAGCGGCGTCCTTTATTTCTGACGCGGCCTCGTCGAAAACTTCTATAAATTCGTATCCTATGGCTTTTCTTTTCTTTTCGGGGTCTTCGACATTTTCAAGACTTTTCATGAACCTGTCCGTCGCGTCTACGTATTTAAGCTTTATATTGAAGTTTCTGCCGAAAAGTTCCTGCACTCTTTCTGCTTCACCCTTGCGCAAAAGCCCATTATTGACGAATATGCATGTAAGCTGCTCGCCTATCGCCTTGTGCAGCAGCGCGGCCGCTACAGACGAGTCGACGCCCCCGCTCAAGCCCAGGATGACGCTCTTGTCTCCGACCTGTTTACGAACCTCTTCCACGCTTGCGTCTATGAAACTGCGCATTGTCCAGTTTCCGGAGCAGCCGCATATTTTACGGCAGAAGTTTTCTATGATGAACTTTCCGCGCGGAGTATGTACGACCTCAGGATGAAACTGTATGCCGTATATTTTCATTGAACTGTTGACGATTGCGGCGTACTCGGTACTTCCTGTAACGGCTATCGCACGGAAGCCGGAAGGCAGCTCCTTGACCTTGTCGCCATGCGACATCCAAACCTGCGATTTGTCACCGAACCCCTCAAAGAGAACATCGTTCTCCTTCAAATCGAGTTCCGCTTTGCCGTATTCTCTGGCCTCGCACCCGGCAACTTTGCCGCCCAACATCTGGATTATAAGCTGCTCTCCGTAACATATTCCGAGCACCGGAACGCCAAGAGAGAGTATGCCTGGATCGCATTTCGGCGCTTTCGGATTGTAGACGCTTGCCGGCCCGCCGCTAAGGATTATCCCCGAGGGATTTTCCGCACGGAGATCTTCCAAGCTTATGTTGTAGGGTAGGATTTTACTGAAAACGCTGCATTCCCTTATCCTGCGCGCTATGAGCTGACTATACTGCGACCCGAAGTCGAGCACTGCTATCTTTTCAAGAATGGAAGACATTGTCAATCCCTTTACCTTTCATTAAAAAGCAGTATAATATCCTCTTTTCAGTCCGTTTAAAGCCTTAAATTACAATTTCCGCTTGATTTAATCAAAATGAATTGATATTTTTAGGATGCAAGCTATAAATCCCGTTAACAAAATCAAGGAGAGACAATGGTTACTGGAATAGTCCTAGTAAATGTAGAAAGACACAAACTCAAGAATGTTGTCGATGCAATTCTTAAGTTTGAAGCGGTTACGGAAGTCTATGCCGTAGCGGGTGAGTATGATCTCGTCGCCATAATCAGAGCAAACGATAATCAGCAGCTTTCGACAATCGTGGCCGACAAAATGCCCCACGAAATAGAAGGAATCACTCATACAAAAACCCTTATCGCCCTTAAAGCCAATTCTAAATTCGACCTCGAAAAGCTTTTTAATATTAAATGAAAATCGCTTTTCTCAACCTGCCATGGGCCGGGGATAAAAAAAATCCCTGCCTTTGGGGGGTTAGGGCCGGGTCACGTTGGCCGCATTTCCAGCAGAGACCGCCAGGCCATAAGCTTCCAAGATATGTTCCTTTTCCATTTTTTCTCGCAACCGCGGCGGCCTTCGCCCGGAATTGCGGACACGATGTGGTACTTATCGATTCCGTCGCCGAGCCTTCTTCTTTTGAATCCGTTCTCGAACGCCTCTATTCATTCGGACCTCAGCTCGTCTTTGCCGAAACATCAACGCCGAGCCTGGAAAATGACATCTCACTCCTGCTCAAAATAAAAAAGGCGTTCCCTGAAGTACTTACGGTCTGCGCCGGAAGCCATTCGCCGCATTTCGCCCTAAAACTCATGAAAAAAGAGAAATTCCCTGACTTCTGGATTGCGGGCGAATACGATTTTGCCGCCGCGGAACTGGCCTCCAAACTCGAAAAGGGGGAGCCGCCGCCTGAAGGCGTATTTACTCCTTCAAGCAAGAGCGTACCGCCGTTCGCCTCGCTAAAAGACCTTGACGCACTTCCCGAGCCGCTCTTCGAGTCGTTGCCGATGGCTAACTACTCCGACCCCGTCTGTGGACTCCCGTCCCCCTCGGCTCAGAGCTTCCTTTCGCGCGGCTGCCCTTTTAAATGCTCTTTCTGTGTCTGGCCCCAAGTTATTTATGGGAGCCGCAGTTACAGAACGAGATGCGTCACAAAGGCTCTTGATGAAGTCGAGACCCTCATAAACATTTACAAATGCGAGTCCTTCTATTTCGACGACGACACCGCCAATATCGGCGAAAAACGGATGAAAACCCTCTCTTCGGAAATCATCAGACGCGGGCTCAATATATACCCGTGGGCAATGATGGCACGCGCCGACTGTATGACAGATTCAATGCTTGAAAATCTTGCCTCCGCCGGACTTTATGCCGTAAAATACGGCGTCGAAAGCGTCTCTCCAGCCCTTACCGATGCCTGCGGCAAAAATACATGTCTCGAAAAATTCAGAAAAGCCGTAAGCAAAACTAAGGCTCTCGGAATAAAAATGCACCTTACATTTACATTCGGACTGCCCGGCGAAACCCCCGAAACCATCGCGCAGACCCTTGACTTCGCCATCGAAACGGCTCCAGAATCGGCACAGTTCTCAATCTGCACCCCCTTTCCAGGTACGGACTTTTTCGATGAATGCACGAAAAATAACTGGCTCCTATCGTCCGACTGGAAAAAATTCACCGGCAATGGCTGCGACGCCGTAATCAGCACCCCTTCCCTCTCAGCGTCAAAGCTCCTTGACTCATACGCCCTGGCAATGGAAAAATGGAACTCATTCATCTCCAGAAGGACTCAGAAACGAAAAGATACCCTCGTAGCAAAAATCAAAAACGAGATCACGAGAGGTGCAAAGTGGAAATTCCTGGGGGACAAAGATTTCGCAGATTTTATTTTTAATGATTCTACTCTCAATTCGGCTCTCGCTCCTGACGCCCCCCTTACCGTAATCGTTTCCCGGCACGATGAAGAAAAAATCTACCGCTGCATCCTTCGCAATACCCCGTCTCTCAAACCTGAAAAAATACTCCGTTTATATGTCTCTTGACGGTCGGACCGGTGGCGGAATTCCATTTTTACTGCTATATTTCATCTTCTCCTTAAGAAAAGAAAAACAATAGGAAACCTGATGTCATACACCGCCGCAATCGATATATCCTCAGGGGAGGCCGCCTTCGCCCTCAGAGACAACAGCAGCGGGAAAATTGTCTTCACCGTTTACATAAAGGCCGACAGGCGCGACTCATCCGCCATACTGCCCGGAATGCTCGATGCTCTCCGGGAACACCATATCCCGCTGAATGCCGTGGAGGAGTGGCTCACAGGCACAGGACCCGGAAGTTTTACGGGACTAAGAATAATGAGTTCAATCATTGCCGGCCTCTCTTTCGGAAAAGAAAATGTCCGCGTTTCAGGAATACCTTCTTCGCTGGCGCTCTCGTCGTACGCTATGAAAAAATGTGGAAACGCAAAGGGCGCCACCCTCTTCGACGGACGCAATAAGGAAGCCCTGGCCTTATTCGCGGAAAAGAAAAACGGCATCGTCGAAAGCCATGAAGAAACCAAAATACTGGGCCATGACGCCGATTTTTCAAAAGAGTTCGACGCTGTTGAAAAACTCATTTCCATAGAAAGGGATAGGGCATCTCTGGAAAAAATCCTCCCCCTTGAAATATTCAACCGCGTGGAGTTTCTGGAAAAGTTTCCGGTGGAAGAATTTTTCAGCGACGGAATTACCGTGCGTACCGGAATAAATGACCTTATCTATGTAAGGCCCGCCGTCTTCGTCGAACCCAAAAAAGTAAGAGAAGTAAGTTGAAAAATGAAAATGAATAAAAAACGCAAAATAATCACATGCCTTGTGCTGCTTGCCGCGCTGATGCTTTTCTTCGTCGGCCTTTTTTCTGCCGCCGCTTTTTACCTCACAGCTAAAATAATCGATGAAAAACCGATGATAAGCCCGATTGAAAAAGAGATACCGCCTCCAGAGTCCATCTCCCGCGCCACAGCTAAGGCTCAGGAACTCTTCATGGCGATAATGAACCCGTCGCCGGAAAGGGAAAAAACGCTTACTCTCAGTGGAAACGAGATAAACGCCCTTATATCGATGGCGGAGAATTTTCAGGGTGTCTCGTCCGAACTCCAATCAGAAGGTGGAGACCCGATGAAAAAAGTCTTCGTAAATTTCAAGGACGGCAAATTCACGATAGCATTTTCGAAGAAGATGGATTTTTCAACGCCGTTCGGCTCCTACCTCAACGTATGTATTGTCATTATACCGGAACTCAGTGCACAGTCGAAGGATATCAAGATAGAATCCCTGAAAGTCGGCAACATCAATGTGCCGCCGCCCGCCCTCCGCGGAAAACTAGGTCAATACCTTAATTTTCTGTGCGGAGTCAACGGAAACTTCACCAAGACCGTGAAAAGCATATCCATCGACAAGTCAGGCAATCTGGTTGTCATCTACGACCCGGCTCGGCTCAAGCTGTTGATTCAGGATAAAATCACCGAGAAAATGTCCGGATCCCAGCAGCCAAAATAAATCGTGAGCTTTCTATGTGATTAGTATTTTTATATCACTACTGTCCGGCAAAAGTCAGAACATGAAATCAGGGAAAAACTTCGGCCGTTCCGGGCTGTGAAATGCTTGCAATATCGGTCTTCTCAGGAATCCTTTACTGCTTTTTCAAAACGATGTCGGGGCAAAAAATTGAATAACTGCTGGAAGATTGTATTATAATGCATTGTAAACGAGTTCCTTCGTGAATATTAGTTTTTTGATTGATTTTAATATACAAACAGTTCTCGTTTACGCTAATTCCCTAAAAAGTTTACCGGACAGTAGTGATTATATCTGGAACAATTTAAAAATAGGATGTTAAAGAAATGAGTGAGTCTATAGAACTGCCAGAAAAGCATCCGCTCAGACAAGCAAAATGGATATGGCCTGGATCATATCTTTATCTAAACAACTGCTATGCCGATTTCAGAAAAGACTTCGCGCTCAAAAGAGTCCCCGAAAAAGCATTGTTCGCAATTACGGCCGACCAGAGTTACAGGCTTTACATAAACGGACACTATGTATGCCGCGGCCCGGCAAGAGGTTATCAAAGTCACTGGCCCTACGACGAACTGGACATAAAGGATTTTCTAAAAAAGGGGCACAACTGGATAGCCATTGAAGCATACAATACCGGAACGGGTACTTTCGGCTATATTCATCAGGCATGCGCTGGGATGCTCTGCGCTGCGGAATGGGATGATTTCAAGTTCTATTCTGACGAGTCGTGGATGATGAGACGCAACATTTCAAGGTTGAAGGATGCGGCTCGCTACTCTGTCCAGCTCTCTTATCAGGAACATGTTGCAGCATCGGAACACTCCCGCGACTGGATTTATTCAGAAAAAATGAGTGATGAATTGGAAAAAGATTTTACGACCTACTCCAGATACAGTTTTATTTTTGGACGCTCTCCTTATTATACCCTCGAAAAAAGAACGATCCCGATGCTTAGGGAAAGTCTTTATGCGCCGAAAGCCGTAATATCTAAGGGTATCGGAAATGCAGATTCGTCTTATATAAAATGGTCGAATATTGCATTCGGATTTTACGAGGAACTTGAGAATTCCAAATGGGAAAAGTTTCCGGAATCTAAGTATAAAAATTCAGACGGTTTTCTGGAATTTGAACTTACCCCTTCCGGGCATAAGAATTTCAACGCAGTACTTGTTGATATCGGACAGCATTTTATCGGGACAACTGAAATAGAACTTTCCGGCGGAAATGCGTCCGCAGTTCTCGACATAAATTATACGGAAGGAGCAAAAAATCTTGCCCCGGTACTTCCGCGCAAAGAGAAAAATGGGTGCAACATTGCAATGGGCAACCGGATATTTCTAAACGGCGGGAAGTTCCATCATGAATTCTATCACCCGATGGGCTCGCGATATATAACTCTTATCGCAAGAGGCACAGAAAAACGCTTGAAAATAAAAATGAGATTGAGAAAATACGAATACCCGTTTGAAATGCGGGGCGACTTCAACTCTTCGGATAAAGTACTGAATAACATATATTCGGTCTGCCGCCATACCCAGCAGATATGTGCTTTAGACGCTTACGTCGATACCCCATGGCGCGAGCAGGCGCAGTGGTGGGGCGATGCGAGAATTCAAGCTCGCAATACCTTTTATATTGATGGGGACAGCAGGCTTTTTAAGCGTGGGATACGCTCAATAGCAGGACAATGCGCGACTGAAGGCCTGACCTCTGGGCATGCGCCGACTTCCTCACACTCCTGTATCCTTCCGGATTTCGCGCTAACATGGATTCTTACAGTCTGGGACTACTACTACCAGACGGGCGACATCTCGCTTTTCGTCGAGCAGTTCCCGCGGATTCAGGAAGTTCTCGATTATTTCAGGCAACCGAAACTCCTTTCGAAATCGGGACTTGTTAAACACGACAGACGCCTCTGGTATTTCGGTGACTGGGCTCCGGTATTCAAAGGAGAAATCCCGGCATTTCTCAATATGTGGCATCTTTATACACTTGAAAAAGTTATTGAAATGCTGAAGGTAGCCGGAATGAAAAAAGATGCAGGAGAAATTAAAGCCGAGGCCGCAGCAAAAAGAAAACTCGCAAAGAAAAAATTCTTCGATGCATCAAAACAGCTTGTATACGGCGGACTCGATGAAAAAGAAAAACCGATAAAGGAATATTCAATTCATGACCAGACAATTGCAATAATGCTAAAGCTTCTGCCTGACTGTGAAAAAAATATGATGAAAAAGCTGATTCTTCCTTTCATAAGAATGGAAAAACTCGATCCTGCAATTGCCCTCCCGTCGCCGTTCTGGATAAGCTATGTTTTCGACATTCTGACAGAAAAAGGCTATGGAGAAGATGTGATAAAGTTTATACGAAAAAAATGGTCGCCAATGATATCAACCGGAACGACCTGGGAACATTATACATGGGAACCCGGCGAAAACTGGTCGGCCTCACACGCATGGACGGCTCATCCGTCATCGCATTTTGTAAATATCATCTCCGGAATAAGACAGAAAGCGCCCGGCTGGAAAAAAATAACTGTGGAACCAAATCCCGTAAATGGAATGAAAAAAGCTGAAGTGCTTATTCCATCACCAAAAGGTGATATCGTGTCCAAATGGGAAAAGAAAGGCAATAAAATCAACCTATCTTTGCTTATTCCTGAAGGCATCGAGGCAGAAATAGTCGAAAAAAGTGGAAGAAAGCAGACGCTTAGCGTATCCGGGAAATACAGTTTCGCATTGCAAGGTTCAGACTGTTGAAAAAATATTTCACATTCATTCTGGTCAGACCATATTTAAGATTTATAACTTGTTAATATCCAAAATTTTAGTTTTAAGGAAATTATACCCGATGACAAAAAGAACTCTTATACGAATTTTTTAATGTATAAAAAATAGTTCTAAGGGCTATTTTTGATAGAAAACCAATAAAAGGATATTTATAATAAATGAGTTACAATTTTAAAATATAGTCAGACCTGAATGAGCGATGAAATCCTCAAACAAGAAAAATCCTGCTTTTCAGAAGCGCAAAATGAATCCTATTTAAAGAAATGCAAAAATAAACTCTATGAAGCATCTTAAGAAAATCGGTAAATTATTGGGGAAATTACAGAAGCATTCCAAAACAACCAAGTCTTTCTTTATTTTCTGTCTAGTTTCTCTTTGCGTCTGGAGTATGTAAATTTTTTTGTGTAAATGGACATAGCAGTTAAATTAACGAGAAAGGAAAAAAGCTATGGCCATCAGCGAAAAGGTATTGGATGAGTTGTTGAAGGATTACAAGGTTCCCGAAGATTTGACAGGCGAAAAAGGAATATTTCGCGAACTCAAGAAACGTCTGCTGGAACGCGTGCTCAATGCCGAGTTGACCGAACATCTTGGCTATGAGAAGAATGCGCAAAAGCCTCCGACCTCGGAGGAGAACGCCTTGACCTTTTTCATGGAAACCTCAGTTCCAAGATCGATGATCAATGTCAATTTAGCGTTGGCGCCCGGGATGTCAAACTTCACCGAGCCGGTTCTCGATACCCAGATAAAAGGCGGGTTCTCGGGTATTGCCGCGTCCGACATGAAAAGCATGATAATCGCCGATGAACCGGTATGGGCTATCGGCACAGGAAAGACTGCTACCCCCGAAACGGCGCAGTCCTAAAAATCCTGCGCTTGTTTTTATTTCTTCACGTCGTGATCGATACCTTTGAATGCCGAGAAGTGATCTCCATAGTATATTTGCGACGGATCTTTCGGATATATGTAAATATTTCGCGGATGGCTAATTGGAATTGAGCCGCCTATGCCTTTCCATGTTTTTCCACCATCAAGCGATTTCAGAATTCCGGGCTTCTGAGTATTTAAGTCATGAGCCGTCATCGCAATATACACACAGTTGGGATTTTCGGGATTGACCGCGCAAGTCCTGACCAGCGTGTCGTTTCCGCCGTAAACGGCATTCCATGTTTTGCCGCCGTCAGTACTTTTCCAAAGCCTGCTTGCACCCCAGTAACCTGCTTTTCCAGGAGTCGCAGCAACCGCATATATCACATCAGGTTTATTTTTGCATATTGACAAGGAATATACGGCGCCAATTTCTTTTTCTGCCAGTCTGAACCAGTTTCTTCCGGCGTCTTTGCTTATATAGAGTCCGGCATGCGGATTCGCGGCATCCTTGCTGAACGGACATGATCTGGCAAACAACATATTTGAGTTAGACGGATTTATAGCGAGGACTTTTATTCTTCCGGCATCTTCAATCCCGAGAGAACTGTCGTCCCATGTTTTTCCGCCGTCTTTGCTCTTGTACACGCCGAATTCGGTTGCGCAGTAAAGAGTTCTGTTATTGACGGGCGATTTTTCGTCAATGATGATTCCGCCTTGAAAATGCTTGTCCTTTCTCTGCTTTTTCGCCCTGTCGGCCAACTGTGTTATGCTGATGTCCTTATAGGTGCGGCCGCTGTCTTCGGTAACGTATATTGTGCCGTGGGTTGCAGTGTTGAGATAGGCACGGCCTTTTACGCCGGGATCAAAAGTTACGGAATTTGTCTGGCTTCTATTCATATTGCCGACAATGCCCTCAGTAGAATGTTCCCATGTTTTTCCGCCGTCTCTGGAGATTCTGAGACCGAGGTCTGCGTAGGCTATGAATATGGTATCAGGGTCGAAAGGATCGACTTCGATTCTGTTCGGGTTTATATCCTGGATACCTCGGGATTTAAGTTTGTGAGTGTACTGCATCGGAGGTCTGTCTCCGAATTTTTTTTCATTAAATGGCTCTGCATAGTCAAAAGTAACGTCGTTCCACGTCTTTCCGCCATCTTTCGAAAGAGTCATGGTCACGTTATCTGTGAATGCGATTATATCGGGATTGCCTTGAGAGACGCTCATATTGTTGAAGCAGTCGATGCGTCCGAGATATGAATGCCCAAAATTGCCTCCGTAACGTTTAAGGCCGTGATATGCCAGGCTGCCGTCTCTATCTGTGAAATTATACCATTCGTGCGCCGGGTCTGTGACTCTTACCCATTTATTGCCAAGATCATCGCTCCGGTAAACGCCCATCAGCGACCCCATATAAATTCTTTCAGGTTTTTTGGGGCTGTTGACGAGAAATACCGCAAAGTTTCCTCTTCCAGGAGAGCGGCTGTTCAAACTGGCGATTGTCTCCATGAACTTTTCGTTGTTGACATTCAAAGATATCCAGCTTTTTCCGGAATCATCGCTTCTGAATATGCCGCCTTTATACTTGCCGCTTTTCTTGTCCGTCATTTCCGGATGTACTCCGGCAAAAAGAACAGATTTTCCATCATCTTCCGTTATTATCAGACTATCGATATCGCCCTTGGATTCGGGAATATTCGCAGCTATGGAAGTCCATGAAGTACCTGCGTTTTCTGAAACGAAAAACCCGGACGGCCCTCCGATGAATACTCTCTTATGCCCTTCTCCCCTAACAAAATCGCTCTTGGGATCTATCTCAAGGAAACTATAGCTGGCCGTTCTGTTTTCTTTTGTAAGAGGACCGACCGGGCACTGCAATTCCTTCCATGAATTTCCGCTGTCAGTTGATTTCCAGATGCGGCCATGCGACCATGGAGGAATATTTCTAGGGGAGAAGCCATGAGATATGTAAATAATATTGCTGTCGGATGGATCTATGGCAATGCCGAAAAAGCTTGACGGGCCTCCCGATATTGAGCGTGTCATCATCTTCCAGGTTTTTCCGGTATCGGTTGATTTATAAACACCGTGACTTGCGGCGGCCCAGACGATGGCTGGATTTTTGTTGTCAAAGACAACGTTCCAAGACCCCCTGTACCCGGGATTGTCACCCTCAAGCTGTGCTCCCAGCATTTTCCATGATTTTCCGCCATCTTCCGTTCTGAATAAACAGCCCATGTCTGTTCCGGTAAAGATGATATCGGGATTTTGGGGATGAATTGCCAGAGCAAAAAATGCACCTCCGGCTCCAGGGCCTATCGACATCCATTCCACTCCACTTTTCTTCTCTTCCTGCGGCATTGTTGCGGCGCAGCCGCAGAACAGGGCCGAAAATATCAGCAATACGGTTCTCTTGATGACGTTATGATTCATTCTGACTCCTTGTTTTTTATCTGTTATCATAGAAAAATGACTGCGTATCTATTGCTTTATCCCAGGCAAGAGGTATTTTCGAAGGCTTTGTACGGCTTACATGTCCGTCAACAAAGGAAATATTTGTCGCATTTCCATGCCTGTAGCCGAAGTCGACAGAACTCCATACATAAAAGATCTGACAAAGAACATCGCCCAACAGAAAACGGGTGGATGGATTATAAACATGGAACAGATTTTCAAGAGGATGTAAAGCGTTGATCCCTCTGTAGCCATAACTTATGTTAGGCAAGGGAGAGACATCCAGATTCCAGCTGAGGTTCGTGGTTCCGTCGCGTCCGCCGTCCGGACATCTTGTAATAGGCGGGGAATGATATATCTCAGCACCGCCTTCGGAGTACACAGGATTCACTCCTATGTAGTCCGGAAAAGTTGTCAAAGTCCTCATGTTGAAAAGATAGTTACTTCCGTTGCTGTTATACGGACCCCATCCGCCATTGTCGTTTGCGTATGCGAGTGTGCCGCTTGTCATTTCCCTGAGATTGGAGGCACATTTTATTTCCTTTGCCTTGCCTCTTGCCTTGCCGAGAGCCGGAAGCAGTACACTTGCAAGAATTGCTATTATGGCAATTACAACCAACAATTCTATGAGTGTGAATCTTGTCCGCTTCATAAGACCGCCTCCATCATCTTCCTTTCAAATCTTTTTATCGCGGTACTTTCACGCGTAACAAGTTTATATGCCGTTCTCAGCACTGGAATTGCGGTTTTTTCTTTTGCGTTGAACCATTCGCCTGAACGGGCCAGAAGCTCCACTGCGGATTTTCCGATTTCGAAGTATTGGAGGTCCACTGTGGATAAAGACGGTTGCAGAAGAGTTCCACCCGGATAACCGCAGTAGCCCATCACTGCCACGTCGTCAGGGATTCTGAATGACATTTTTTTCAATACATCATAGACGTGTATCGCGTAAAAGTCGGAAAAGCACATGATCGCCGTCGGCGGCATATGCTGTTTCATAAGTTCGGTGGCTGCGCTTTTTATTTCATCCGCATCGTAAGTTGTTGTTTGAAAAAGAGCTTTATCCGTGTCCATTCCAAATTTTTCCAACATGCTGAAATATTCATCGACCGAATATCCCCTGTAATAAGGAGTAAAACCCTTGTGCATGATTGAAGCCACGCGGCAGTGTCCCATTTCTGCAAGATGCCGCAAGCCTTCTCTGAATGAAGCTTTTTCATCATAAAGCTGGATTGCGTAACCTGTAGCCGCCTTGTCCTTTATTTTGTCCGTATGCGGGATCACGCCGGGAAGTCCTGTTTTTTTCAGTATCTGAAGAATCCGCTCGTTACCGTGAAGAAAGTTCGAGCAGAAAATTATGCCGTCTATTCCGGACGATTTAAAGCTCTTTTCCGCCTCTTCCGGCGAAAGTGAAAGCACATGCTCGAATGAACAGGAAATTGAGTCAAAATTAAGTTCCGCTATTTTGTTCTCTATCCCAGGCATAATATAATTGAAAGGCATATGGATTTCGGACTGTCCTTTGGCTATTATCAGGAACTTTCTTTTGTTTCCGCCGGACGCTTTTTCCGTACGGTCAAGTATGAATGTGCCTTTTGCCGGGATACGCGCTATCAGCCCCTCTGCTTCCAGTCTGGCCAAGGCTGAACGAAGAGTTTTTTTCGCGACACACATTTCGCGTGAAAGCTCAAGTTCATTCTTCAGTTTTTGACCGCCTTTGAGTTTTCCAGAGAGAATGTTCTCTCTCAGATTATTGAACACGATGTCTTTTTTAAGCTCCATACCCATTTGCATAATACCCTATAGTATCCTTTGATGCCCTATTATACCCTATGAAAGAGCTTTTGTCAATATCTGATTGATATAATTGACTTTGTACGATGTAAAGGTAGTTTAAAGAAATTCTTTTTAAACTTATAGGGATGGTCTTCATGGCAGCAGAAAGAAAAGCGGAATTCAGCAGGAAAACAAAGGAAACGGAAATAAGCGTCAAAATAAATCTTGACGGAACCGGCGTTTCATCGATATCAAGCGGTATCCCGTTCATGGATCATATGCTCGAGCTTTTTGCGAAACACGGCTTCTTCGATCTTGAAATAAAGGCGGAGGGCGACCTGCAGATAGATTGTCATCACACGATGGAAGACCTCGGACTTACACTGGGTTCTGCGCTCGCGGACGCGCTCGGCGATAAAACCGGAATAAAACGCTATGGCTCCTGCATCCTGCCGATGGATGAATCGCTTGCACTTGTCGCGCTCGACCTTTCGGGAAGGCCTTTCCTCGTTTACGACCTCCTCCCGCCGACAGGCCGGATAAAAGACCTTGATACCGCACTATTTCGTGAATTCTTCCAGGCATTATGCGTAAAAGCTGGAATGAATCTGCACATCCAGATGCTCAAAGGCGAAGAAGTTCACCATGTTTTCGAGGCTGTTTTCAAGGCGCTCGCGAAGGCGCTTGATATGGCTGTCTCGACCGATCCGAGAGTGAGCGGGGTCCTTTCAACAAAGGGCTCTTTCTAGGAAATATAGGGATTTTTTTATTCCCCGATTTGATTTTTTGCTTTTGAAATATAGAATAATGGCTCGTCGATGCGAGTGTAGCTCAGTTGGTAGAGCATCACGTTGCCAACGTGAATGTCGAGGGTTCGAATCCCTTCACTCGCTCCACTTTTTTACCCTCAAATCAACCTCAAACGTTATTTCATGTCTCAATCTGTCATTTTATGGCTTTTTAGCCTTTTCGTCGCATGAAACGCAAGCAAAAAGCATACTACAGTAATCTTTGATTTAAAAGTACTCCAGCTTCGGGGCTAGGCGCATCTTTTAACTTTTTGCAAACCCCAAGCCGGTTTAATGCTGAATGGTTTTATTAAATGAAAATATTTATAATAAATCAAGTTCAAGGTATGGTTTTATTCTTTTTTTATAGTTTTTGAGTCAATTCCCCTTGACGGGAAGGCTTTCTTCTGTTAAGTAGTAAGTGTGGAGAAAGTTCCGAATCGAAATTGGGCAAATGGTAATGTTTTATTTGGTGAAGGCACAGACTAGGAGGATGTAGTGAAACTGACAGTCCTTGATGAGAACAACGCGGAGAGCCAGGATTATATTCGTCGCATTTCGATGAAATGCCATTTGGATGATCCACATGCGCAAAGTAGGTTCACGCTCATTGAACTCCTTTTTGTAATTACGATAATTACCATTCTTGCCAGTCTGCTGCTTCCGGCGTTAAGCAGGGCAAAAGCGGCGGCAAATATAATTACATGCACAAACAATTTAAAACAGACGGCGTTCCCATTCACCAGTTATCTTGATGACAACGGATGGATTATGATAAATTATAATCTTGACTCAGTCACGCGTTCATGGGCAAGGTCCGATCTTTCACCGCTTGCCTATGATTACATAAAGGATAAAAAGATGTTGCATTGTCCGACCGACAATAACCCCGTCAACTTTAGCAGTACAAGTTACGGCTTAAGCTTGGGTGTGTCATTTCAGCTAGAGGACAGGGATATAAAAAAGAACAAAAATCCGTCTTTGACTTGTGTTCTTATTGACACTGCCGCTTCCGAAAGCGGGGAGACTACCACGTACAGAATAGACACCATGGGAAACAGGCCGGATATGGCGGTCGCCGGTGCGCAGAGGCATGCCAATACGGCAAACGTACTATTCCTTGACTGGCATGCGGGGAAAATAGTCAATCCTTATCTCAATCTCACTCGTGTCGGAGATACGTGGTTCTGGTACTGGAGACGTATGAACTGAACACAAGTCGGAATTTTTGTCGAATATCAACAGTGTTTGTGTAAGCTTTAAATAGCAACTAAAGGGAAAAAATGATTATAACATCAGAAAAAATCAAAGAAAAGGCGAAGGAACTCGGAGCAGACCTGGTAGGAATCTCTCCTATGAGTCGCTTCGAAGGTGCTCCCAAACAGATGGATGCGCGGTATATCTTTCCAAACGCTAAATCAATGATCGTATTGGGCTTCCGGATAGCCCGAGGCACCCTTCGGGGAATAGAGGAGGGCACGCTCTACACAACATATCCGTCAATGGGCTATGCTGCGCTCAATCAGATCTACGGACCGATGGTATTGTGGAACATGACACGCTTTTTGGAAGACGAGGGCTATGAAACTGTCCCTATGTTGAATATGAATGGCGGCGAAGCTGTAAATCCTGTCAACGGCAATTTCCGCAAGGGCTGGAGCCGTCCGGTAAAAGAGGGCAACCCGTATCCAGACGTGCTGGTGCATTTTCGACTTGCGGCCTATATGGCCGGGCTTGGAGAAATAGGGTGGAGTAAAGTATTTCTTACTCCTGAGTTCGGACCCAGGGTAAGGTTCGCGTTGCTACTGACAGACGCAGAACTCGAACCGGACCCGATTTACGAAGGAAAGATCTGTGACGGCTGTAAGCTTTGTGTTAAAAACTGTCCGGCAAAGGCTATCAGCAAAGACGAATCCGTGAAAATAGTGATTGACGGACACCAGGTAGAGTGGGGCAAGCTCGACCCGATGGCATGTGAAAAAGGGCTTCAGGGCGGATATGAAAATGAGGTGAACCCTTTTGATGGAGAATATCCGAGGCGTTACGGTTACGGGAGGGCGATTGGCGGTGCCCTCGGGTGTATCCGCGCCTGCATGATTCATCTGGAAGAACGCAAAACAATAAAGAACCTTTTCAAGAACAAATTCAGATCGGGAAAACCATGGGAAAAGATTGATCACAGTAAACCTTACGAACTTACATCTGATGTCATTGAGCATTATGTCAAACAAGATAAAATTGAAGAACATGATGCATACGAAAACTACAAAAACAAGGACAATTACGGAACAGATAAAAGCGGCAAGGAAAAGATTAATCCTCTGATTGACTGATACGGATGTTAAAATAAAAAAGGAAATGATGAAAAGCTATAAGCACCGATTGCGCTGGACGTTCGGCAATCACGAGCCGGTTTCAATGTACCGCAGGCTCGGTCGTAAAAGTACCGGAGCCATGGAGGGGGCGGCATTGTGGCTTGAGAAATGGCACGGCTGGTATGACTCGGAAAAATGTGCGAAGCAAATAGCTGAACTTGGCTTTAATATTCTTCACTGCCGCTTCTATAAAGGTATGGGTTGGGAGTTCGAGAAGAAAGACTTCCCGGGAGTAAAAAGTTTTGTTGAAAACTGTCACAAATACAATATCCGTGTACTGGCATATGTACAGTTCTCAACATTGTACTATGAGATAATGCAATCGGAAATATCCGACTTGAAAAACTGGGCCGCAATCGATCACAAAGGGCATTTCCAGACATATAACGAAGGCGAATATTACAGGTGGATGCCGTGCATAGCCAAGCGCTCTTTTATCGATTACCTCAAGTCCGTTATAAAGACCGGCTTGGATGAGTGTCCGTTTGATGGTATAATGTTTGATAACGCTCACCATTTCGCGTGTTACTGTCCAGAGTGCCAGGAGGATTTCAGGAATTACCTGAGAAATAACCCATTGTCGGAAGAATTGACGGGGCTGCCTTTTTTTGATAATGTTCTGATCCCTCCTCCATCCGAAGAAAACGAAATAAAGGACCCGTTGCGTCTGCTGTACATGGAGTACCATACGGATAAAAGCGCAAAAGTGTTTAAGGAACTGTATGACCATATAAAATCGATTTCCTCCGAACTTATTGTCTCGGGTAATCTGGGATGCATACGGAGATATTCCCATTCCAGGCAGTTTGGCCTTGATTGCTTCAAGCTGAAAGACTGCTTTGACATCGCCATCACGCAGTCCGGCAATGCGCCCACCATCCGGAACGCCGCCTGCATCAATCGCATAAGAGAGCATAAGCTCGCGGACGCCCTTGGAATGGATGTGCTGGCCCTCAGCGATCACGACGGCGGCCTTGACCTCGGTCATCCCGATGCTTTGCTTTTGAACCTGGCCGAAAACGCCGTATGGAACGGTATTCCTGTTGAACGTACAATCATGGCTCCATGCCGCAAAAATATGGTCAACACGTCTCGCATCGCAAAAAGCGAGAAGGTGTTTAAAAGATTCTTCGAATTCATTGATAAGAACACTAATATCTTTGAAGCAGAGGATTACTGCCCTGTCAGGATCTTATATTCGAGGGAATCCATAAGTCGTTCCCGTACGTCCTCGCGAGAAGTGATAAACTTCGAAGAGATTCTCATGCGCTCACATGTCCCTTACGGACTTCTTGCGACATCTTCCGGTTCCCCTCTTGAGATACCCGAAGACTGCGAACTGCTTATAATACCGGAACAATACTGCCTTTCAGACTCCCAAATGGAACTGATTGAAAAATGGGTCGGAAAAGGCGGCAATTTGATCCTCACACCAAAATCGGGATACTGTGATGAATATTACAGGGAGCGTGAAGTCTATTTCGCCGAAAGGCTTTCAGCATACACAAATGCCCATGTATGCCCCGCATCCAATCAGGCAAACATTAGCATGGATGACTGGACTATAAACCCCGGCGTTCCCTGCGATATGGAGAGTATCCGCAGATTGGTCAAGTCCTTGATAAAAATGCCTTTTGATATCGAAGCACCGGAATCTCTGTTTGTGAATGTTAAATTATCCCGGGACAAACTTTTTATGCATTTTCTTAATTACGACATTTCGACAGCTTCCGAAGTCATTGTCAGGATTCCACATGAAACCGGAGCTGAATTATCCTTTCCATTCGAGAATAGATCAGCAGATTTCAGAGCGGATGAGGAGATTTCCTTCACTATGAAAACTCCCTGTTCTTTTCTTTCCATAGACAAAAAATAAGGAATTTTCATGTCAAAAAGAATCTTATTGTTCATCAGTGTAATAGTTTTGTTTTATTCCGGATACGCCACAATAAAAAGTGAAAGCGAATCAAGCAGGCCCGCCTGGAACCAGTTGGAAGACTTGAATATTATCCCATGCCCTAAGGTAATTGAAAGACACGGCAAAGATAAAATCATATTGGCGGATAATAAAAGTAAGCCCGTGATTCTTATTCCTGAGCTTTCTTCCGGGAAGATAAAGATTGCGGCTGGTCTTATAGCCGATGAGATCGAAAGGCTCACAGGAAAAAGACCCGTTATTGCCGATCCAGAAAATGCTTCGAGGTTCGGAAGCGCAAAAAGAATTGAATTAAAGAACACGCTTCCGGGGAAATTGAACAAATATCCTTTGGGGCAGCAGGGATATCATATAGAGGTAAATGACACTGGTGCCTTTCTCTCCGCCGAAGGGGATCAGGGGGTGCTCTATGCCGCTGGGACCTTAAATCAGATGCTATCCAGGCAATCTTCAGGCGAGCTCACTGTTCCAGATGTGGAAATCACAGACTGGCCGGACTTTAAAAACAGAGCCGCGCACACAATAAATATAAGTAATTATAATCAAGGCAAAGAGCTTGTTGACTGGCTTCTGAAGTATAAATACAACTATGTAATGACAGGAAACAGACCGGAAAACACGCCTGAAAAAATCTGGACTGTATTAAGAAAAGTCAATGAATACGGACGGGATAGGGGAGTTGGTTTTATGTATCGCGGATGCTGGTCTATCGGAGATCAGAAAAAAGAAGCCGCAAATCCGGATTTTAAAGGATGCATCTCTTATAAAAACAGACTTTTCTGCTGGAGCAGGGACAACCTTATAAGGAAAACGGCCCTCGAATATTCTGAATTCATAAACGCTACCCAAGTGGCAATAGTCAACTTCCATTGCCTTGATTCTAAAAATGAAAACTGGTCGGAATGTTGTGATTACTGCAAAAAACGCTTCGGGAATGAGAGACTCTTAGCTGACGCTAACGTGATTAACATCTTCAATGAAACAATCAGGAAAAATTGTAAAGATGTCAGGCTTGCATTTGTAACCCAGCCGTACGGGATTGATATCGGACTGCCGGGGAACGAAGAGTATTTTGAGTTTTATAAGGAATTAAGCCGTAAAATACCCCCTGACGTGACATTAAACAAAACAGGGTATGATTCTGCCGCCCACCGGAATATAAATAACGCTGTATCGCAGCCTGTAATCCGCTGGCAGAATGGTTCCGCGTTTCAGGCAGGCAGGTTTTTCACAACCGAACCCCGCCTGTTCAAAGGGGCCTATTTCCCGGAAAGAAAAGACGATATCGCGTTTATTAACGAATCATACGGGAGTTTCAGGGATGGCGATGTGATGCTTCTGACAGGAATCGAATATATGTGGAATACGGAGGCGCCCGGAGCCTCCGTATGGGAATCCGATAAGACCGCCCAAATTAAACTGAACGGAATATACGCGTCCAGGAATGGAAAAGTTGATGGCAAAAAAGTGTCCGCTCCCATAAGCGACGGCTCGAGACTGTATTCCGGTGAATGGAATTTTGTTCTCGAACCGCCAGAGACATCCGAAGTCCTTTTGAAGAGGATATGCATCAGCCTTTATGGCGACACGTTAGCACCTTTTATGTATGACTTCTGCAGATTGGGAATTGCCGGCTGGGTCAATCCGCATAAGGCGCTGGAGTTTGCCGAAAATGAAAGTTGTTCAGACAATGAATACCGCAAATGCCTTCGCGCACAGTCTATTTTGAAGGAGGCCATTGAAAAATGCCCATCACGTAAGGAAAAGATCATAGCGGAACGTTTTCTAAAGAGAATGGTTCCACTATCAGAATTTTATAAACTTGAAGCTGATATTCGTCGTGCACAAGAGGCTCTCAGGAACGATAAATCAGGCGAGTCCATGATTAAAAATATCGGAAATCTGATACATGACGCTAAGAAAAAAATGGCTGATAATAAAATCAACTCAGAGACAGCCTCATATTGGCTTTCCGTCCCGGAAGGACAGTTAAAGGTTTTGGAAGCCGAATGCCAGCTAAAAACTAAAATGAGATTGCAGAATGATCGTAAAGGTCTTAAAATTGCCATTTACTATCCTAATCTCAAGGGCGGAAAAGTCGTGGGAGCGGATAAGATATTCGAAATACTAAGCTCGGATGAGAAATTTGTGCCAGTCCTTATCGACAACCTTGAGATGAAAGAGTTGCAGAACTATAAGGCTTTGATAATCCCACACTTGAACGAGTGGGGAAAAGGGGACGACAATATCTATTATAAAAATATACGCGAATACGAAGAAAACGGCGGAGGGGTTTATTTTGAACATGATTCCGTTGGCTTTTACCGTGCTGTTCTGAAAGAAAGTATATTTCCGGAAATATGCGGGAATGCCTTTCGGCGCAAGGAATCTCATGATGTCATAGCCAACGGAAATCACCCGTGCCTTGATGGGATAAAAAAGAATGAAAAACTAAAACATCTCTACTGGGACCATCTTGTGCTGATGCCAGGACCGCAGGGTACGGTTCTTCTTACCGATTCAGAAGGAGATGCCGTCGCCATTGCCGGAAACAAAGGAAAAGGACGTATTGTTTTTAGCGGGATGATAACTTATCCTCCGGAAAAAGATCCATCTGCCGATCCGGCAAAACACATCGATAAGGATTTTCTTATCAACTGTGTCAATTGGCTTGCGGGTTGTGAGTCGGAGAAGGAAATGCAGGCAGAAAAAGAATTCAAGGTCCTTTATGATTCTGGTGAAGGAATCATGCGGTTGGATTTGAATTCAGGGGAAAAATACACTACGTGGCTTAGTCCTTTGTTCAAATTGCAGCACGACAAAAAATATCTCGTAAGCTTTGAATTGAAAAAAGAAAATCCATGCAGATTTATTCCCATAATAAATCTGTATGGAAAGGACGGCAAGGAGGGAAAACGTCTTATTGAAAATTTTCCATTCAAAAAAGAGTCTAAAAACTTTCAGAAGTTTTCAGGCGTTTTCGAGTGCCAGCCGGATTCAGAATATGATTCCGCAAAAATAAAATTTTCTTTTGACTGGTCCAAGAATACACAAACAGGCACACATACGGTCGAGATAAAAAATATATCAATTTATGAAATGCCTGACTGATTGATGGTCCCGCCAAAAGTCTGTGGCCTGATAAAATTGCAAACATGAAGGCTCTTTAACTGGTTCGCAGAGCTCCATTCTTCGATTTATGCCGCGAGTA